>NZ_RZOL01000250.1:0-9070 GCF_004022985.1 Mesorhizobium sp. M7A.F.Ca.ET.027.02.1.1
CGCCGCCGATGAGGAAGGTCAGTGTCTTGCGATCAGGCAAAGCTGTCGCGCAGGCTGGTCGCGGTGCCGGTGAAGCGGCCACGCACCACACCGACGACCGCGCCGAGCACCAGCCAGAACACCAGATTGGTCACGGTCACCGCCACCACGAACTGGTGATGCAGCCCTTCCGGAATCGCCGTCTCGTAACTGCCGGGCTGCGGCGCACCGACAATATGCGGCGCGACGATCAGCAGGACGGCAAGGATCGCCAGCGGCAGCGACTTGCGGAACGCGATCAGGCCGAGACCGGCGGCGGTTGCCGCCACCGTTGCCCACCACCAGATCTGCCGCTGGGTGAGATCGGCGGCCGGCATGGCCGGCAGTTCCGGCGGCAGGCCGAGGCCAGGCGCCAGCGTGAACACGGCGAAGCCGGCCAGGCCCCAGAACACGCCCTGGCGCCAGCCACCGATGCCGCCGGCGAATTCGGAGACCGCGACCAGGATCAAGGCGAAGCCGATGCCGGTGACAATGTTGGCAAGCACGCTGAAGGCGAAACGCTCGAAACCCTCTGCCGGCGCCCAGCCTTCGTCTGCCGGAGCGGCTTCCGCCGCCGGGGCAGCAGAGCTCATGGCATCTCCCGCCGGTGCAGTTGTGCTCATGGCATTGCTATCCGTTGCGGCCGGAGCGGCATGGTCATGGTGATGCCCGCCGCCCGCCTGTTCGTAGACTTCCGCCTTCAGGATCAGCGGCACGGTGGCGTAGGCCTGCAGGCAGGCGAGGACGACGCCGGCCACGAGCCCTGCGATCGCCGCGATGAACACGACGTTGCGAAACAGGTTCATGATGTCAGCCCCTCGTCAGTGGCAGGGAAACGCCATCGAATGGCGATAGTCGTGAGCCGCATTGTGGACCGCATCGATATGCGAGAAGCCGACAAAGCCCATCACGAAAATGCCGAGCAACGCGGCAAGCGCGAGCTGCATGAGGCGCGACTGCGAGGAGACGGAGGCGCCGAGGGAGACGGAAGCGGTAGTCATGTCTTGTCCTTTCGCCCTCCACCCGAGGGCATCGAAGTCAGTTTCCTGTCGCCGGCAGGTCTCCTGGCTCACGGATCAGCGTCCTTCCCCACCTTCCCGAAGAAAATCTTCAGTGGCATATGGAGAGGACTACCGCACACAGTTGCGGGGGCAGCCACGGCATTGGGCAAAATTCGCCCTCACCGCATTCCCTCTTGGCTCCAAAATGGAACCGGCGACACCGGTGACTATAGGCAGAATCCTTGCTTCCGGCAAACCAAATTCCGCCGGTGACCATTGCGAATGCGCCATGAAGGTCAAAGTGATTTCGGCAGATAGCGCCACGTCACAAAGCCGCAGACCGCCGCCAGCAGACCGAGCGTGACGAACACCGAGCCCAGGCCGAAGACGGCCAGCGCCACCGAATAGACCAGCGGCGGCGTCAACTCGGAAAAGTCGAGATAGGTGCGGTAGACCGCTGCCATCTGAGATCTTTCATAGGAGCGCACCGAGCGCATGAAGGCGGTCGAGCCGAGGGCGTCGAGCGCAATGGTGAAGAAGGCACCGCAGAGCAGGAAGGCGCCGGTAAGCAGCGGCACGGTTTCGCCGACGAAGCCCGCCGCCAAAAGCGCGGCCGACATGGCGAAATAGGCAAACGTCATGGTCCCGCGGCCACCAAAGCGCTTTCCTGCCTTGCCCCAGAAAATCGCCATGAACAACAGCGCGTTGCCGGCCGAAACCAGCAGGCCGCCGGCCAGCTTGCCCTCGCCTGTGATGACCATGAACAGCGGCCCATAGACGAAGAACGTCGTCCAGAAACAGGAGCGCCCGAAAGCGATCAGCCAGGCCAGCCTGAGCCTGGGCTGCGCGACGAAGCGGCCGATATTGGCGAGCGGATTGACTGGCCGTGTCTTGCCCGGACGAATAGACTGGTTGTCGCCGAGGCGGTAGGTCCAGAACAGCGCCAGCAGGGCAAACGCGAACACCGCGACCGTACCGTGCGCGGCATAGATGCCGAAGCGCGTGTAGAGGAAGATGCCGAGCGTCGGCCCACCAGTCCAGGCCAGCATCGACCACGCCATGCGCAGCGATTCGGCCTGCATGAAGTCGGTCTTGCGGATGTGGTCCATGATGTAGAGGTTGAGCGTGATCGACAGCGCGCTGGCGCCCATCACCCGGCACAGCATGCCGGCCAGTTGCCCGGCAAGCGTGTCGGTAACGAAGAACAGCGAGCCGACGGCCAGCAGGCAGGCGCCTGATGTGTAGACCCAGCGCCGGGCAAAACGGCGGATCAGCATCGGCATGAACAATGTCACCGACAGCCCGAGCATCGCCACCACGGTGTAGAGCATCGACACGATCTGCTCGTTGTGCAGGATCTCGTAGGCCTGGATCGGGATGACGCTCGACACCGTGGCGCGGGCGAAGGATTCGACCGCATAGAGCGACGCGAAGGTGCGCGCGTCCGCGGCCTTGAGAGCCGGCAGCCAGATCGGATGGCGCACATGGGTGGACATTGCTTTCCCCGAAGCAGATTCACCGGGTCAAATCTGACGTGGCGATCCCAGCGCCAATAAGAGGAAACCGACGCGCATCCGGCAAAAGCGAAGCCGGCCAAAGGCTTCCCTGCACTGGCCCAATGCCGCGGCTGATCCGGGTTGTCGGCAGAGTTGCCGGTCTTCTTTTGTGCCGGGCAACCGTGATAGTCCTCCAGCGGGGCTGAATCAGAATGCGAGACCATGAGCATCCAAACGCCGACCGCACCCGTTCCGGATCGACCAAAGCGCATCGTCGCTATCGACATCGTTCGCGGCATCGCGCTGATCGCCATGGCGAGCTACCATTTCACCTGGGATCTGGAGTTCTTCGGCTACACCGATCCCGGCCTGACCGCCTTCGGCTGGTGGAAGATCTACGCGCGCGGCATCGCCTCGACCTTCCTGTTCCTGGTCGGCGTCAGCCTGTACCTCGCCCATGGCCGACAAATCCGCTGGAACGGCTTCTGGAAGCGATTCGCCATGGTCGCGGGAGCCGCGATCGCGATATCGGTCGTCACCCGGATCGCCACGCCGGATGGATTCATCTTCTTCGGCATCTTGCATGAGATCGCGCTGGCCAGCCTGCTCGGCCTCGCCTTCCTGCGCCTGCCGGCTTTGTTGACGCTGGTCGTCGCCGGGCTCGTCATCACGGCGCCTGTCTATCTGCGCCTCGAGGCGTTCGATAACCCATGGCTGTGGTGGGTAGGCCTGTTGGCGAACAATCCACGCTCCAACGACTACGTTCCGTTGTTTCCATGGTTCGGCGCCGTGCTTGCGGGCATCGCGATGACGAAACTCGCCACCGGTTCAGGCGTACTTGCCCGGCTTGCCGAATTGGCGCCCGGTCGCTGGGCCAACCCGCTGGTCTTTATCGGCCGGCACAGCCTGGCGTTCTACCTGATCCACCAGCCATTGCTGATCGGCTGCATGTGGCTGTTCTCGCAGATCATGCCGGCACAGGTCGAAACCCCGCAGGTGAATTTCCTCAAAACCTGCCAGCTGTCCTGCGAGCAGTCGCGCGACACCGAGTTCTGTACGAGCTACTGTGTCTGCATGCTCGATACGCTCGAGGGTGAGGCGACGCTTGATCGGCTCTACAACAACGACCAGACTGCGGAATGGAAGACGCATCTGTCCGATCTCGCCGGCATGTGTACCGCCAAGACCGACAGCAAGTTGATGGAGGAAGGGGTCAAATGACCGAGAACCAGCCGAAGCCGGGGCTCATACCGTGGCCGCCGCTGATCTACACCGCCGCCATCGCCATCAGCATCGCGCTGGGCCTGCTCTATCCCCTGCCCTGGATCGGTGACCTCCTGGGCGATATTCTTTTCGCCACCGGCTGGGTGGCGCTGTTTGCCGTCGCCGCGCTCTGGGTCACCGCGATCCGCGCCATGGTCCGCGCCAAGACCACGCTGAACCCGAACGCTGTGCCCGATCACCTGGTCACCACGGGTCCCTTCGGCATCACCCGCAATCCGATGTATCTGGCCAACACCCTGCTGTTGATCGGGGTCGCCTTTGTCTCGGGCATCGTGTGGTTCCTGCCGCTCGCATTCATCGCCGCCTATGCCACGCAAAAAATGGCGATCGAAGGCGAGGAAAAGGTGCTGGCGGCGAAATTCGGCAAGAAGTACCGCGACTACGCCAAACGCGTGCGCCGCTGGATCTGAGCTGCCGCCCCTGGTTTCCATCGCGGAGAGGTTTGACAGGTGCACACTTCGGCGATTAGCCTAAGTCTTGCGAACTTCGTCATCCTAGGGCGAAGCAGGAGCGCAGCTCCGTCGCGGAGACCCTAGGATCCATGCCGTGACCTCGGTCGAGGAGTGCAGCGGAGCAAAGTTCTGCGCCGTCGCGGTGCATTGCAGTCATGGCATGGATCCTAGGGTCTGCGCCGCGTCGCTACGCTCCTTGCTCCGCCCTAGGATGACGAAGGAATAGACGTCTCCGCTAATTCCGAACGCTAACGCGCGACAGAATCCAGTCCGCTCAGGTATTCACGCCAAGCTCAACCAGCCGCTCCACACAAGATTCCTCGGCCTGGTCGAGTTCAGCCAGCGTCTCCTCGAGATCGCGGCGCTTCTGCCGGAGATCCTCGCGCTTTTCCTCGATGCGCTTGATCATCAGGTTGAGTTGGCCGACTTCGCCAGGCGGCTCCTTGTACATCTGGATGATTTCGCGGATTTCGTTGATCGAGAAACCAAGCCTCTTGCCGCGCATGATCTGACGGATGAGGTGCCGGTCGGAGGGGCGAAACAGCCGCGTGCGGCCACGCCGCACCGGCTGCACCAGCCCTTCGTCCTCGTAAAAGCGCAGCGTCCGCGTCGACACGTCGAACTCGCGGGTCAACTCGGTGATCGAATAATATTCTCGCATTGCCACTCCCGCACGCCGAAACCAAGGGGCGATCGCCATGCCGGCGTCACCCTTATGTCCCGAACCAAAACCCGTGCCATGCCGGAATCGACATGGCGCCCCGCGCAAGCCTCGCACGGCATTTACGTAAAAGTCAATTAAGCCAAAAGGCGTGCCTTCAGGGCACACCGAACCACCAGGTGGCAATGCCGAGAAATGCAAAGAAGCCGACGACGTCGGTAACCGTGGTGACAAAAACTGCCGAAGCGACCGCCGGATCGATCTTGAAACGATCGAGCAGCAGCGGGATCAGGATGCCGGCCAGAGCGGCCACGAACATGTTGATGATCATCGCCGCCGCGATGATGCCGCCCAGATTGGGGTCACGGAACCAGGCTGCCGCAACGATGCCGATCAGGATGGCGAAGACGATGCCGTTGATGAAGCCGACACCCATCTCGCGGCGAATGATGCGGCCGGCATTGTAGATGTCGAGATCCCTGGTCGCCAACGCCCGCACGGTGACGGTCATGGTTTGCGAGCCGGCATTGCCGCCCATGCCGGCGACGATCGGCATCAGCACCGCCAGTGCGACGATATGTTCGATCGTGCGGTCGAACAGACTGATCACCGACGCCGCCAGGAACGCGGTCAGAAGGTTGATCAGCAACCACGGAACGCGTGAGCGCGAGGTCGAAAAGATGCTGTCGGAAAGCTCCTCGTCGCCGACGCCGCCCATGCGCATCAAGTCTTCTTCGGCCTCCTGCTGGATGACGTCGACAACATCGTCGATGGTCAGAACGCCAACCAGCCGTTCGTTCTCGTCGACGACTGCGGCCGACAAAAGATCGTATTGCTCGAATTCCCGTGCAGCCTCTTCCTGGTCCATGGTGGCCGGAATGGCGTGCCGCGTCTCGTGCATCACTTCCTCGACCTTGACCGAACGCTTGGTGCGCAGGATCTGGTCGAGGTCGATGGCGCCGAGCAGCTTGAAGCTCGGATCGATGACGAAGATCTGGCTGAAGCGCTCGGGCAGATTCTGGTCGTCGCGCATGTAGTCGATGGTCTGGCCGATCGTCCAGAACGGCGGCACCGCGACGAACTCGGTCTGCATGCGGCGGCCGGCCGTCTCTTCGGGATAGTCGAGCGAGCGGCGCAGCCTGATCCGCTCGGTGAACGGCAGCTGCGACAGGATCTCGTCCTGATCCTCCTTCTCGAGGTCTTCGAGAATGTAGACGGCGTCGTCGGAATCGAGCTCCTGTACCGCCTGCGCGATCTGCGCATTGGGCAGACTGTCGACGATCTCCATACGGATCGCCTCGTCGACCTCGGTCAGCGAGGAGAAGTCGAAATCGGCGCCCAGGAGCTCGACCAGCGCGTGGCGCTGTTCGGGATGCAGCGCCTCGAGCAGGTCGCCGAGTTCCGACTGGTGCAGGTCGTCGACTTCATGCTTGAGGGTCAGCGTGTCGCGGTCGGCGATCGCCGCGCCAATCCGCGCCAGGAAGGACGAAAGCACGGCGCCGTCCTCGCCATAGATGTCGGCGTGGTGCTCCTCGGCGGCCCTGGCGCCAATCGTCCGTTCGTGCTCGCCTTCCACCAGCGCCTCCCGCCACAAGAATCCCGGAAAAGGTGCAAATCAGGTCTAGAGCATCGGACCCAAAGGGGAAACCGGTTTTGGGAGAATCCGTCGCTCAAAAAGAAAGTGGCGTAAAGCGCGGGAATATCAAACGAAATGCGCCCGGCCCGCAGCGGGCGGAGCTTGCACAATCGGGATCTGGGAAGGAAAATGGTGCGGTCGAGATGCACCCGCACCTGTGTGTGCTTTTGAAAAGACAGCGAAATTCGGCAAAACGTGAAAATTGGTGGCACAATAGGTGGCACAATTGGTGACACACAATAGGTGCGGCTAGCGCCCTCCTCCCGCCACACCGGCACGCGCTGTCACATGCCGCGCAGGGCGCGCCAGATGTCGGTCCAGAAATAGGTGATCAGCGACCCCATCGAGGCGAAGGCGATGCCGGTGACGCCGAGCGCGCCCATGCCCATCAGCTTCCAGCGGGTCACCTCGGCCGTCACCGCCTTGACCTCGGTCATGTCGTCGGTCAGCATCTTGACCGCGCCTTCTGTTTCGGCCAGCCGGTCAACCAGCTCGTCGGTCTTGGCGTACATCTTCGACCGGCTGGCGGCGGCGCGCTGTTCCGATTGCTCATAGCTCAAGGCGGCGCGCGCATCCGAATCCTTGATGTCGCGGCGGATCTCGGTGACGTCGCGCTGGACGCCTTCCATGGCGGCGACAAGGCCGCCGACCATCATTTCCAGGCTTTTGGCCCCTGCCGATGCTGCCATGCGATTTCCCCCAGCCTGCGCTGCCACGGTTTCATTTCAGTTCCGCTCGGCGCTTGGCGCTGGCTTTTGTCTGCCGATCGCATTCTGCCGGCGTGTAAAGACCTATGGCGCAGCCAGGGGCGACCGTGTGGTCGATCCTTGCCTGATCCTCGATCGTCTTGCCCTGTGCGCCTGCAAGGCCGTTACCGAGGGCCAAGCGTAGCGCTGGAACACCGTTGACGCCGGAAGTCCCACACGCCGCGAGCAGCAATGCAGTCGTCAAAAGACCGGCTGGCCTCAATGCCCTTGCGTATCGCATCCTGGTTGTCCTTTTCGATCTGGTCGCGCACTTCCTGCGCGCCCCAATGCTTGACAAGTTCGTAGCCGCCCCAGACCGTGCCGGAGATGGCGAGCGCGATTGCCACCCATGCGATGATACCGGCGAGCGGCCGGGGAATGCCGACCAGGCCGGCGATGATGGTGATGAGCCAGGTCATGGCAGGGCCGGATCGGACGCCGGCAGGGCGGCGCCCGCATCGATATCGCCCTCGTCGGTGCGCCGGCTCTTGAACCATCCCCAGATGGCATAGCCTGCCAAGCCAAGGCCGATCGCGCCGGACCCCGCCAGCAGGACATTGGCGACGGTCTGCGCCGTGTCGGCCTGGATGCCGGTCAGGTAGCTTGCGGTTTCCGCCACCTGGTCGCGTGCGGCCACGACAAGCACCATGAAGCCGCCGGCCTTCGTCGCGTCCTTGACCTCCGGAACATCGCTGACCAGTTGCCGGCCGGGCTGTTCGTCGGCGCTCTGCTTGAAGGCATCAAGGCGACGCATGGTCTCGGGACCGGCAACGCCGTCGGCCTTGATCTTCTGCGCCTTCTGGAAATCCTTCACGGCGTCATTGGTCGACGGGCCATAGTCGCCGTCGACGGTGACCGCGTAGCCGGCACGCACCAGCAGGGTTTGTAGTTCGCGCACCTTGGCGCCCTTCGCGCCCATGCGCAGCATGCCGGTGGCGGCCGAGACAGGTGCTGCGCCGGACAGGCGCTGATAGGCCGCCGCCATCTTGAGATGGTAGCCTTTCTTGCGGAAGCCGGAGCCGTTGTAACCGCGGGCAAAGCCGGTGAAGTCCAGCCGCTGCAATTCATCGGCGAGGCCGAATTTCTCGATGAAGCGCGCCATGATGTCGATCTGGCCGGCGGCACTTTCGCGGGCACGGGCGATCATGGCATCGACGCTGGCGAATCCGAGCCGCTTCCAGTGCGCCGTCATCACCTGGCCAAGGCCTATGGAGAAGCTTTCAAGCGCTGCCTGCCGGTTGATCAGCGAGGCGCGGGTAACGATCTCCCAGCGCTTCGCCTGGCTGGCGGGGTTCTTGACAGCGCCGGCCGTCGGGCTGGCAAGGCCCTGCGCTCGCGCGACGGCCCGCTGCGCGGCAGTCAGCCTTTGGTCGAAGTAATGCCCCTCCCAGCGGATCAGCGGCTCCTGCCTGCCCTTGACCAGGGCGGTGACCTGGCCGGCGCTTTCCACCTCGGCAACAGCCTGCAACGCGGCAGGCTCGCATTTCAGATGGTCGGCGATGTCGCCGATCGCCTTCAAAGTCGGCGCATCGAACATGGGATGTTCCTTCGTTTGATGATTGGCTATGGTCGGCGCCGGGAGGAGCCGGGATGAAACGACGCGACTGGTTTTCGCTGCCTAAGCCGTGGCTGGAACTACGTCCGGAGTTGCGGCATCGGGTGATCGAGGAAGCCGGCGAGATCCGAACCTGTGACGGCGGGCATCTCCGGCTTGTCAACGGTCAATGGGACGTGATCGCCAGCGGCGACCGAAACGATGCCGATGTCGTACTCAAC
>NZ_RZOL01000251.1:0-9063 GCF_004022985.1 Mesorhizobium sp. M7A.F.Ca.ET.027.02.1.1
TTCCTCAAGGATGCGCCGATCCTGATTCTCGACGAAGCGACCTCGGCGCTCGATTCCGACATCGAGGCGGCGATCCAGGAAAATCTGACGCGGCTGATGGAAAACAAGACGGTCATCGCCATCGCCCACCGGCTGTCGACGATCGCGGCACTCGACCGACTGGTGGTGCTCGACGGCGGCCGCATCGTCGAGCAAGGCACGCATGACGATTTGGTAGCACTCGAGGGGCTCTATGCGCGGCTGTGGAAGCGGCAGTCCGGCGGTTTTCTCTATCACGAGGACAGCGTGCTCGAAGAGACACGCCCGGCGGAGTAGCTCCATGGGTGGATCAACAGGCGCCATCTCAGAGGTCGGCTACGTTCTCAAGCGGCTCCGACCGACCATGCCGGCTTTCGATACGCTGAAGGAAGAGAGCCGGCAGGAAGGCTACTGGATGCTGGTGCGCCTGGCGGATGGCTGGGCAAGTGGCCGCAACAAATTCCTGAAACGGGGCGAGGCGCTGTACGGAGCCTGGGATGGAAGGGAACTCGCCGGCGTGTGCGGGTTGAACATCGATCCCTATTTCGAGGCCAGGGACCACGGCCGGGTCCGGCACCTGTTCGTCAGTGCGCGTCACCGTCGCGCCGGCCTTGGCCGGATGCTGATCGAAACCGTTATCGACAGGGCACGTCACCATTTCGCCGCGCTGAACACCCGCGCGCCGCAAGAGGCTTTTGGTTTTTACGCACGGCTTGGATTTACGCACGTGGAAGGCGAAGAATTCGTCACTCACCGCATGGTTTTCGCGAAAGGAGACTGAAATGTCCTTGCGTCCGCCATCTCATCTTGCCGGCGGCTCGGCCGCTGAAGCCGCCTTCGACGCGCTCGGCCATGAAATATTGGCGGAAAAGGCGGCAGCACTTGGCCGCGCCGGCCAGCGGGTAGAGGAAACGCTGGCCAGGCTGCGCGACAATGCCGACGAGCAACTGCGCCCCCGGCTGCTCAAGGATGCCGCCGAGGCGGTGCATGGCTATTTCATCCAGCGCGAGCTGTGCGGCTTGCGCAAGCACGATGCCGTCATTCGTGAATACAACATCCCGAAAGCGGTGCTGGCCAGGCTCGGCGCGAAATAGGGGTCACTCCAGCCATTCGGTGATGAAGCTGCCGTTTTCATGGATGTCGGTCGTTTCCAGCGGGCCTGGGCCGAGATTGGTGAATTTGTGCGGCGTGTTGGGCGGCACGATCAGGATCTGGCCGGCGGATGCCTCGATCCCATGGTCGCCGACAGTGAACAGGCCGGTGCCCTGGCGGATGATGAAGATCTCCGCGTAGGGATGCGTGTGCAGGCGGGGGCCGCCGCCGACGCCAGGCAAATAGTTGAAGATCAGGCAGGAGTTGGAGCCGTAGGCGCCACATTGCAATTCGCCCTTCCAATGGTCGGAGCGAACAGACCAAGTGTCGCGGTCTATGACGTGTGCCATGATGGCAAGGATAGACCCGGCTGGCGCCTTGTGTCGAGCCGAACAGGGGCGTCGGATTTGCGGTTGTTTCCCGGTTGTTTAGCGATGTTTGGCGGCTATCCGGCGTCGCGTTGAGCGGTGGCGGATTTTGTCCCCGCGACAATCTGCCCTTGTGCCTTCACCCGTCTGGACAAAAACGGGCTTCACGCATAAACCGAAGTCCAAATGCCGGAGGAATTCGCAAGCCTGTTCGCCATGCGCTGTCGGGTTGGCGTAATTGAGCGGGGAACAAGGCTCAGCCACCGGCACGGAAGAGGCGAAAGGATCAGGCACCCGTGAGCGCAACCGACACCCAGGATCCCAACCGTCGTGATTTTCTCTACGTCGCCACCGGCATGGCCGCAGTGGTCGGCGCGGGTGCCTTCGCGTGGCCGTTCATCGACCAGATGCGCCCCGATGCCTCGACGCTGGCGCTCGCTTCCGTCGAAGTCGACGTCGCCTCGCTGACGCCGGGCATGTCGCTGATCGTCAAATGGCGCGGCAAGCCGGTCGTGGTCCGCAACCGCACCGAACAGGAAATGAAGGACGGCGAGGCCGTCAAGCTGGCCGATCTCAAGGACCCGATCGCCCGCAACGCCAATCTGCCGGCCGATGCACCGGCGACCGACGCCAACCGCACCACACCCGGCAAGGAAGCCTGGATGGTGATGGTTCAGGTCTGCACCCATCTCGGCTGCATTCCGCTCGGCCAGGAAGGCGATTTCGGCGGCTGGTTCTGCCCATGCCACGGCTCGGTCTACGACACGGCCGGACGCATCCGCCAAGGCCCGGCGCCTGAGAACATGGCGGTGCCGGTATTCAAGTTCATTTCCGATACCAAGATCCTTATCGGTTGAGGCAGGGGACATTTCGATGAGCGAGGGACACTCGACCTATACGCCCAAAACCGGTCTCGGACGCTGGTTCGACGCCCGCATGCCGCTGCCGCGGCTGGTCTATGACAGCTTCGTCGCCTATCCGGTGCCGCGCAACCTCAACTACGCTTGGACGTTTGGCGGCATCCTGTCGATCATGCTGGTGGCGCAGATGCTGACCGGCATCGTGCTGGCCATGCACTACACGGCCGACACCAATCTCGCCTTCGGCTCGGTCGAGAAGATCATGCGCGACGTGAATTCGGGGTGGCTGCTGCGCTACATGCATTCGAACGGCGCCTCGTTCTTCTTCGTCGCCGTCTACATCCACATCTTCCGTGGCCTCTATTACGGCTCCTACAAGGCGCCGCGCGAGCTGCTGTGGATCCTCGGCTGCATCATCTATCTCCTGATGATGGCGACCGGCTTCATGGGCTACGTGCTGCCATGGGGCCAGATGAGCTTCTGGGGTGCCACCGTCATCACTGGCTTCTTCAGTGCCATTCCGCTGGTCGGCGACTGGATCCAGCAGCTGCTGCTCGGCGGCTTTGCCGTCGACAACCCGACGCTGAATCGCTTCTTTGCGCTGCACTATCTGTTGCCGTTCATGATTGCCGGCGTCGTCGTTTTGCACATCTGGGCGCTGCATGTCGTGGGCCAGTCGAACCCGACGGGTATCGAGGTCAAGTCGAAGACCGACACTGTCGCCTTCACCCCCTACGCGACCATCAAGGACGCGTTCGGCATGATCGTGTTCCTGTTCTTCTTCGCCTATTTCGTCTTCTACCTGCCGAACTATCTCGGCCATCCCGACAACTACATCGTCGCCAACCCGCTGAAGACGCCGGCCCACATCGTGCCCGAATGGTACTTCCTCCCGTTCTACGCGATCCTGCGCGCCATCACCTTCAATGTCGGGCCGATCAACTCCAAGCTCGGCGGCGTGCTGTGCATGTTCGGCGCCATCGTCATGTTGTTCCTGGTGCCGTGGCTCGACACTTCGAAGGTACGCTCTGCCGTTTACCGGCCCTGGTACAAGCTGTTCTTCTGGCTGTTCGTGGCCGATGCCATCCTGCTTGGCTGGCTGGGCTCGCAGCCGGCCGAAGGCAGCTATGTGTTCATGGCGCAGATGGCGACATTGTTCTACTTCGCCTTCTTCCTGATCGCGCTGCCGGTGCTCGGCCTGATCGAGACGCCGCGACGGCTGCCGAACTCGATCACCGAGGCGGTCCTCGAGAAGAACAAGGGCGGCAGCGGACATCCGGCGGGCGCTACGGCGGCGCCGGAAACCAAAGGCTGAGCGGGTAGAGAATCTAAGGGGATTTGGCATGAAAAAGATTCTCACCTCGCTGGCGCTGGTCGGCCTCGTGGCCGTCGGCATCGGGTCGGCGGGCACTTGGGCGATCGCCGCCGAAGAGGCGCACAACGCCGCCGCGCCGACGCATTTCCCGATCGACGAGCCGAAGGAAATGGACTGGAGTTTCACCGGCCCGTTCGGTACCTATGACAAGGCGCAGCTGCAGCGCGGCCTCAAGGTCTACAAGGAAGTCTGCTCGGCCTGCCATTCGATGAACATGGTGGCGTTCCGCACGCTGTCGGACCTCGGCTATTCCGATGCGCAGATCAAGACGCTGTCGGCCGAGTACACGATCCATGACGGTCCCAACGATGCCGGCGACATGTTCGACCGTCCCGGCAAGCCGTCCGACCACTTCCCGCCACCGTTCGCAAACGACGAAGCGGCCGCCGCTTCCAATGGTGGTGCTGCTCCGCCCGACATGTCGCTGCTGGCCAAGGCGCGCGGCGTCGAGCGCGGTTTTCCGCAATTCGTCTTCGACATCTTCACCCAGTATGACGCGGGCGGGCCCGACTATATCCACTCGCTGCTGACAGGCTATAACGAGACACCGCCTGCCGGCATGGTTATCCCGGAAGGCACCCACTACAACCCCTATTTCATGTCGGGCGTGTCGCTGAAGATGCCCAACCCGCTGTCCGACGGCCAGGTGACCTATGATGACGGCGCGCCGCAGACAGTCGACCAGTACTCCCGCGACGTTTCCGCCTTCCTGATGTGGGCGGCCGAGCCGCATATGGAAGACCGCAAGAAGACCGGTTTTCGCGTGCTGGTGTTCCTGCTTCTGTTCGGCGCTCTGGTCTATCTCACCAAGCGCAAGGTGTGGGAAGGCGTGGCGCATTGAGCCACACAATCAAGTGATCGCGAAGGGCGCCGAGAGGCGCCCTTTTGCATTTCCGGAGGCTGGTCATGTCACATGGCCGTCACCGCATCCGGCGATCCTGTGCTGCTCTCATCAAAGGATCGCATTCATGAAAAGATACGCATCGCTCGCGGCAGGCCTGTTGCTGCTCATCGTGGGCTCGGCCGCGCAAGCGGAAGACGCCCAGCCCTTCATCACCAACAAGGATGTCGACCTGACGATGATCCTGCCGCCGCCGCCGGCAAACGATTCGGCACAAACCAAGGCCGAACTCGGCGAGGTGCTGACTTTGCAGGTCACGCGCACCCCGGAGATGGTCGCCAGCGCGGTGGCCGATGCCGAGGAGAATGTCTGGCGCTTTGCCGACGTGATGGGGCCGAAATTCAACAAGGAAACGCTGCCGAAATTCAGCGCCTTCTTCGATCGCGTGGTGGCTACCGAAGGCGCTGTCGTCGATCCCGCCAAGGATGTCTGGAAGCGCCCGCGCCCGCATCAGCTCAGCGATCTCGTCAAGCCTGCGGTCAAGCTGTCGAGCTCCGGTTCCTGGCCTTCCGGACACGCCACCGTCGGCACGATGATGGGCATCATTCTGTCCGACATGGTTCCGGAAAAGCGCGCCGAGATCATGGCACGCGCGAGCAAATACGCTCACAACCGCGTGGTTGGCGGCATCCATTTTGCGTCCGATGTCGAGATGGGCAGGATTTCCGGCAGCGTCATTGCCGCAGTCCTGCTCAACCGGGACGGCTGAATATGAAGTGGCCAGGGCCGAGCTTCGTTCCGATCTCGGCATGTAATCCTCGTCAGCCGGATTTAGACGGGAAGGGGCGCTTAAGGCGCTCCTTTCTTGTCTGCGCCATTGCTTAGGCGGAAGTTCGGCAATTAGTCCGTTGGCATGGCGGCATGAGGTTGATATTCGACGCATCGAACGGTGGCGAGAAGCTCGTCCCGCCATGGCTTTTGGATTTCGATGATGCGGCTCAGCGACTGTCACAACTTTTCCGATTTCCGGCTGATGGCACAGCAGCGGCTGCCCGGGCCGATCTTCAATTACATTGACGGCGCGGCTGACGATGAGGTCACCTACCGCCGCAACGCCGCAAGCTTCGAGACCTGTGACCTGGTTCCCAACGTGCTGCGCGGAGTGAGCGAGGTCGACATGTCGGTGACGGTCATGGGCCAGAAGCTGGCGATGCCGTTCTATTGCTCGCCGACCGCCTTGCAGCGCCTGTTCCACCATCAGGGCGAGCGCGCGGTCGCCAAGGCCGCAGCCAAGTATGGCACCATGTTCGGCGTCTCGTCGCTTGGCACCGTCAGCCTCGAGGAGGCGCGCAGCATCAGCAGCAGTCCGCAGGTCTACCAGTTCTATTTCCATCGGGACCGCGGTCTTAACCGGGCGATGATGCAGCGGGCAAAGCAGGTCGGCGTCGAGGTGATGATGCTGACCGTCGACAGCATCACCGGAGGAAATCGCGAGCGCGACAAACGCACCGGCTTTGCCATTCCCTTCAAGCTCAACCTTGCCGGTATGGCGCAGTTCGCGCTCAAGCCGGCCTGGGCGATCAATTATTTCACGCATGAGGGGTTCAAGCTGCCGCAGCTCGACGAGCATGTCGACATGGGCGGCGGCACGATGTCGATCAGCCGCTACTTCACCGAGATGCTAGACCCGTCGATGACGTGGGACGATGTCGCTGAGATGGTCAAGCTTTGGTCGGGTCCGTTCTGTCTCAAGGGCGTTATGTCGGTAGAGGACGCAAGACGCGCCGTCGACATCGGCTGCAGCGGCATCGTGCTGTCGAACCATGGCGGGCGGCAGCTGGATGGCTCGCGGGCGGCGTTCGACCAGCTTGCCGAGATCGTCGATGCCGTTGGCGACAGGATCGATGTCATCATGGATGGCGGCGTGCAGCGCGGCACCCATGTGCTGAAAGCGCTATCGCTCGGTGCCAAGGCCGTCGGCGTCGGACGCTACTATCTGTTCCCGCTCGCGGCGGCGGGCCAGCCCGGCGTCGAACGGGCGCTTGAGCAGATGCGGGTCGAGATCGAACGCGGCATGAAGCTGATGGGCTGCAGTTCGATCGAACAATTGTCGCGCAAGAACCTCCGTTTCAGGTAATCTCGACCCATGAAATCCTCCCTCGAAGACACATTGCTCGCCGCGATCCGTACCATTCCGGACTATCCCAAGCCCGGCATCCTGTTTCGCGACATCACCACGCTGCTCGGCAATGCGCGCGCCTTCCGCCGCGCCATCGACGAACTGGTACATCCCTACGCCGGCCAGAAGATCGATAAGATCGCCGGCATCGAGGCACGCGGGTTCATCCTTGGCGGCGCCGTCGCCCATCAGCTCTCGGCCGGCTTCGTGCCGATCCGCAAGAAAGGCAAGCTGCCCTACGAGACGGTGCGCGTCGCCTATAGCCTGGAATATGGGCTGGACGAGATGGAGATGCACAAGGACGGCGTTGCTCCGGGCGAGAAGGTGATCCTTGTCGACGATCTGATCGCCACCGGCGGCACCGCGGAGGCGGCGGTCAAACTTCTGCGCCAGATCGGCGCCGATATCCTCGCCGCCTGTTTCGTCATCGACCTGCCGGACCTCGGCGGCCGCGCCAAGCTCGAAGCCCTCGGTGTGCCGGTCAGAACGCTGATAGGGTTCGAGGGGCATTAGGTTTCTCCCTCGCCCCGTTTACGGGGAGAGGGAAGCGAAGCGAGCAACGCGAGCGGAGCAGGGTGAGGGGTAAGTACGACCGTCGAGTTTAAGACACCAACGCTGGCGCCGCCCCTCATCCGCCCTTCGGGCACCTTCTCCCCGTAAACGGGGCGAAGGAAAAAGCTACTCCACCTTCACCAGCACGGCGCTTTCGAACTCGAGCACCTTGTCGCCGGTGGGATCGAAAGCTTCCGAACGCAGCGCCAGCAGCCGCCAGCCGGGGCGTGAGGCGATTGGGCGGTGCGACAGCGCGGTGCGCGTGAAGGTGATGGTTTGCCCGGCATAGACCGGCTTCAGCCATTTCAGGTTCTTGAAGCCGGGCGAGGGGCCGAATTCCGGCACCGGACCGGGACCGCTCCACGCAGCGATCTCGGCGTCCATGCGGTTTTCCAGATTGAGTTTCATCCAGGTCGCGGCCGTGTGCCAGCCAGACGCGCAGAGGCCGCCAAGAACGCTTTTCTTCGCGGCCTCCTCGTCGATATGGAAGATTTGCGGGTCGTACTTGCGGGCGAAGGCCTTGATCGCCTCGGGCTCGAATGTGTGCGAGCCGAGCGTGACGGTGGTGCCGATACGGAAGAACTCGTCCAGTGTCATGCTTGGCTCCCCGCGGCATCGCGCGTGAGGAACATGACGGAGTTCTCGAGCTCGAAGACGCTTTCGCCACGCTGGTTGAACAGCTCGCTGCGCATGGTGACGAAGCCGAGTTGCGGCTTCGATTTCGACAGGCGCTTGGCAACAACCATCAGGGTGCCGGTCAGTTGGTCGCCGGCCAGGACCGGTTTCTTCCATTTGACCTGATCGACTCCGGGCGCGCCCTGGCAGGTCGAGTCCAGCAGGAACGCATCGCAGAGCATGCGCATGAACATGGCGCAGGTGTGCCAGCCCGACGCTGCCAGCCCCCCGAGGATGCTGGCCTTGCCGGCCTCCTCGTCGAGATGCATCGGCTGCGGGTCAAATTCTCCGGCAAATTCGACGATCTCGGCGGCACTCACGAGCTTCGAGCCGAGGTCGATCGATGCGCCCTCGATGAAGTCCTCATAGGCCCATGCTTTTATCTCTGCAGTCATGGTCTGGAATCCGGCTTGTCGACCCACGATCCCCAGGATCGGGGTTTCCGGATGCAGGCCGGCGTTCATTTGGTCAAGCGATTTCTACTGCGCCAGCCTGTGGCAGGACCGACAACGCCACTCAGAGCCAGCCGCGGCGGCGGAAGTACCAGAAGGGCAGGATCGCCGACAGCACCATCATGGCGATGGCGAAGGGATAGCCAAGTTGCCATTTCAACTCGGGGATGATGTCGAAATTCATGCCGTAGACCGAGGCGACCAAAGTCGGCGGCAGGAAAATGACGGCGGCGACCGAGAAGATCTTGATGATGGCGTTCTGCTCGATCGAGATCATGCCGAGCGTGGCGTCCAGCAGGAAGGAGATCTTCTGCGACAGGAAGGTGGCGTGGTCGGCGAGCGACAGCACGTCGCGAGACAGCGTCTTGATGCGCGCCTTGGTGTCCTTGCTCATCTTGGTGCGGGTCGAGGCATGGGCGAAGAAGCCTGCCAGGCGCTGCAGCGAGATCAGGCTGTCGCGGATCGAGGAGGCGATGTCCTCCTTGCGGCCGATGGCTTTCAGCAACTCCTGGAAATCACGGTTGCGCTTGGAAACCTTGGTCGACCGCGCCTCGAAGATATCGCGCGAGATCGCCTCGATGTCGCGGCCGGCGCGTTCCAGAATGTCGGCAAGACGGTCGACGATCGCCTCCAGCAAGCCGATCAGAATGG
>NZ_RZOL01000252.1:0-9026 GCF_004022985.1 Mesorhizobium sp. M7A.F.Ca.ET.027.02.1.1
GAATGGCGCTTTCGCTCGAGTTCGCCGACGGCATCGCCGATGCGGTGGCGATCACCGGCACGGCAAAACCGAAAGCCGTGGCCAAGCCGGCGGCCAAGGCCAAAGAGCCCGGCAATCAGGGATCCCTGTTCTGAGACCATGACCGACAATCCGCATCATCTGACAACGCCCTCAGGCAAACCGCGCGCGCGAAATTTCGGCATCGGCTTCGATGGGCGGCCCGGACCGTTTAACGCGATCACCGATGTGCACGGCGTGACGGTCGGCTACGCGACGCTGATTTCGGGCGATGGCGCGCTCGTCGTCGGCCAGGGGCCGGTGCGCACCGGCGTGACCGCGATCCTGCCCAGGCCGCTCGCCGACCTCGCCACGCCGGTCTTCGCCGGCATTTTCAGCCAGAACGGAAACGGCGAACTGACCGGCTCGCACATCGTCGAGGAAACCGGCGCTTTCAACTTCCCGATCACCATCACCAACACCCATTCCTGCGGTGTCTCACGCGACGGCACGCTGCGCTGGATGCAAAGCGTGCTGCCGGCAGCGCTCGACAGCGGCTGGGGGCTGCCGGTGGCGGCGGAGACCTATGACGGCTTCCTCAACGACATCAACGGCCACCATTTGACGTCAGAGCATGTTGCGCAGGCTCTCGACGGTGCCGGCGGCGGGCCTATCGAGGAAGGCAGCGTCGGCGGCGGCACCGGCATGATCACCTTCGGCTTCAAGGCCGGCTCCGGCACGGCGTCGCGCATCGTCGAATGGCAAGGCCGTGCCTACACCGTCGGCGCCTTCGTGCAGTCTAATTTTGGAAAACGGCGCAATATCACCATTCGCGGCCTGTGCGCCGGGCCGGAGCTTCTCGAACCGGCGGTCCGCGAAGGCACACCGCGTGCTGAAAAGGGCTCGATCATTGCCGTCGTCGCCACCGACGCACCGTTCCTGCCGCATCAGATGAAGCGGCTGGCCCGCCGGGTACCGCTCGGCGTCGCCATGACCGGCGGCTTCGGCTATCACAGTTCAGGCGACATTTTTATCGCCTTCTCGACCGCCAATGCGAGCGCGGCGCTGGCGCCCTCCGGCCGCACCGCCAGCGCCGATTTTATTCCGGACACCGATATCGATCCGTTTTTCGAAGCGGTGATCCAGACCGTGGAGGAAGCAATCCTCAACGCGCTGGTTGCCAATGACGATATGACCGGACGCGACGGAAATTTCGTGCCGGCGCTGCCGAAGGCGTGGCTCAAGGAGAAGTTTGGCTGAAGACAAAAACGCGGGCCAGAAGCCCGCGCTGAAACAACGTCGCCGCTATGCGATCATTCCGCGGCTTTGATCATTCCGCGGCTTTTCCGGGGGCCTGCTGGCTTTCCTCGGCCTCGGCCGCTTCCTCAAGCCGGGATGCGATAAGTTCCTGGATATCGCCGACTTCTTCCTGGATGTCCTCCAGCGGGATGCCGACCTCGGCCGCCTCGGCGGCGCACTCCTTGGCCAGGGTTTCGGCCTGCTTGTCTATCCTTGCCTGGGAGGACTGGCAATGGACCTTTTCGCCGATCCATCCCCGCAAGAATTCGATGGCGTGTTCACTCATACTGCTGTTCCCTGGCGGCAAAGCCGGTTGGTAATCATAAACGTCGACATCCCGCAAAGGATGCATGTCCCCATTCCAGCCGAGTCGCGGTCGTCCGGCAAGCCAATGCTGTCCAAGGTCCACAGAGCCATAGGAAATCGAGGGGTCAAGAGCATTTTCTGATTCTGGAGGGGTCGGTACCGTTGGCTGGGTCACGCCCAGCGCTGCGCCACTGTTTCTATTTGCTTTTTTCCGGTTTCCGAGCCGATTTCCGTCACAATAGATGGCGCAACACACTACACATTCACAGTTGCTTCGAGGTGCTGCCCTCGGGCACGCAGGTCGAAGCCGCCGCTATATAGTGACATCCTCCTGCAATGTCGACTCCGCTCGCCATGCTGCTTCTTTCCGCCGCGCCGAAGGCTCCGCAACGGATCAAGAGCAAGTGACGATGGACGCGAACCGGGTGGAGCAAGCCTCGGCGGAATCGCTCAGACGTGCACAGCCACCACCGCCGCGCAGTCGCCGGCCTTGACCAGCCCGGGGAAATGCCGCGCCGCCAGCATGCCCGACATTTTTGCCCGGATTTCCTGCGGGGCGATGCCGGTGCGGCCGGTGGAATGGATGCGCGCCAGCACCGCGCCCTTTTCGACGGGTTCACCGAGATCGACCATGGTTTCGATCATGCCGTCATCTTCGGCGAAGGAGAAACAATCGCCCGACGGCATGTCGAGCCACTGGGTCGAGGTCTTCTCGACCGCACCATCTACAATGCCCGTATGGCGCAACACATTGAGGATGCCGTGCCGCGCGATCCGCACGGTTTGCGCGCGCGACGTGCCGCCGCCGCCAAGCTCGGTGCTGACGAAGACCTTGCCCATCTCCTCGGCTGCCGTGTCATACATGCCGACGGCGTCGATTTCGATCATGCGCATCGAAAACGGGGCGGCAAAGGCCGCGACCGCGTCGAAGGCTTTCTGTTCCAGCGCCTTGTCGGGCAAAGTATGCGCGGCGCAGAACGGCACGAAGTCCAGCGTCTTGCCGCCGGAATGGAAGTCGAACACGATGTCGGCGCGGGGGAGCAGCTCACGCTGGAAATAATCAGCGATCTTCTCGGTCACCGTTCCGTCCGGCCGGCCGGGAAAGCTGCGGTTCATGTTGCCCTTGTCGATCGGCGAGGTGCGCGTGCCAGCGCGAAAGGCCGGATAGTTCATGGCCGGCACGATGATCACCGTGCCGCTGACTTGCTTGGGATCTAGGGTCCTGGCGAGATCGTAGAGGGCCAGCGGCCCCTCATACTCGTCGCCATGGTTGCCCCCGGTCAGCAGCGCTGCCGGCCCGTTGCCGTTGCGGATGACGCAGATCGGGATCATCACCGAGCCCCACGCCGAATCGTCGCGGCTGTAGGGCAAGCGCAGGAAACCGTGCTGGATGCCGTCGCAGTCGAAATCGACGGTCGGCGCGACCGGTGATGGACGTAGATTCAACATCGGCATCAATCCTTCACCACCAGCTTGCGCGGCACATTGGCCAGGCACTCCACACCGGTTTCGGTGATCAGGATGGACTCGGTGATCTCCAGTCCCATCGTTTCCAGCCACAGGCCGGTCATGAAATGGAAGGTCATGCCGGGCTTGAGCTCGGTGCGGTCGCCGGGACGCAGGCTCATCGTGCGCTCACCCCAGTCCGGCGGATAGGACAGCCCGATCGAATAGCCGGTGCGGTTGTCCTTGACGATGCCGTATCGCTTGAGGACACCGAAGAAGGCGTTGGCGATGTCCTCGCAGGCGTTGCCGGGTTTCGCGGCAGCCAGCCCGGCTTCCATACCTTCCAGCGTCGCCTTCTCGGCATCGAGGAATTCCTGCGTCGGCTTGCCTAGGAAGACGGTGCGCGACAGCGGGCAGTGATAGCGGTTGTAGCAGCCAGCAATCTCGAAGAAGGTGCCCTCGCCCCGCTTCATCGCTCTGTCATCCCAGGTCAGATGCGGCGCCGAGGCATCGGCACCCGACGGCAGCAGCGGCACGATCGCCGGATAGTCGCCGCCAATACCGTCGACGCCGCGCGTGCCGGCGTCATAGATTTCGGCGACGAGATCGCATTTGCGCATGCCGACCTCGATCTTGTCGAAGATGCGCTGATGCATGGCCTCGACGATGCGGGCCGCCTTGCGCATATAATCGATCTCGGTCGGGCTCTTCACCGCACGCTGCCAGTTGACCAGCGCGGTGGCATCGACAAAGCGGGCATTGGGCAAATGCTTCTGCAGCGACGCAAAGGCGGCCGCCGAGAACCAGTAATTGTCCATTTCGACGCCGACTGTCAGCTTGCCCCAGCCGCGCTCCGCAAGCACGCTGGCCAAAAAATCCATCGGGTGGCGCTCGGTCGACTGCACATAGTGATCGGCATAGCCGACGATATTGTCGTGCGCGAGATAGGCGGTGCGCTTGGCGCCGTTGGCGTCCTGGCCGCGGCCGTACCAGACCGGCTCGCCCGAAGGCGGCACGATAACCGCCTGATGCACATAGAACGACCAGCCGTCATAGCCGGTCAACCAGGCCATGTTGGAAGGATCGCTGACAACAAGAAGATCGACGCCCTTGGCCTCCATGGCCTTGCGTGTCTTGGCGAGGCGATCCGCATATTCGCCGCGCGAGAATCTCAGGTTCGGTTGCATTGTTCTTGGTCCTCGTTTGTTGGGCCCTGCGGCCGGTATCAGCTTTGAATCCAACTCGTCGTTCTTGTTTGAGCGTGATCTGTGGACAAACGGAAAACCGTTTGTCCGAGAAAACCGGTTCCCACTTTTCCGGATCATGCTCCTGCGGCCAGCATCAGCTTTCGAAGATGGCCCCGGAACCGGCCACCCGCGCACGGTCTCGAGCGAGCGTGGCGATCGCCGTGTCCTGGACGCCAGTGCCGGTGAGATCGGCGATGGTGATGTCGCTGGCCGAGCGCCGTCCGTGTTTCGCGCCGGCGATGATCTGGCCGAGTTCGGTCACCTCTCCCTCGGCGGCCATCACGCCCGCCGCGATTGCATGATGCAGCTCACCCAGCCGCTTTGTCTGGCGGCCACTGTCAGCGGCATAGAGATCGGCCATGCGCAGGATTGCCGGCGCGATCTCGTTCTTGTGCTCGGCGTCCGATCCCATCGCGGTGATGTGCTGCCCTGCGGAAACGAAGCCGGCCTTGATCAGCGGCTCGGTCGAAGGCGTCGTGGTGACGATGATGTCGGCGCCGGCGACCGCGTTTGCCGCGTCGGGCTCGGCATGCACGAGAATGCCGAGCTTTTCGCGCAGGGCTCCGGCGGTTGCCTCGGCCTTTGCCGCATCGCGTGCCCAGATGCGCGCCTCGGCAATCGGCCGCACCAGCATGAGTGCTTCCAATTGCAGCCCGGCCTGGACGCCAGCACCGAAGATCGCGGCAACGGACGAGTCCTGCCGCGACAGATGTTTGGCGGCGACGGCGCCGGCAGCAGCGGTTCGGATATCCGTGAGATAGCCGTTGTCGAGCAGCAGCGCTTCGACCAGGCCGGTCTTGGCTGACAGCAGCACCATCATGCCGTTGACGCTGGGCAGGCCGAGCTTCGGATTGTCGAAGAAGC
The DNA here is from genome assembly GCF_004022985.1 of Mesorhizobium sp. M7A.F.Ca.ET.027.02.1.1. Taxonomy (NCBI): domain Bacteria; kingdom Pseudomonadati; phylum Pseudomonadota; class Alphaproteobacteria; order Hyphomicrobiales; family Phyllobacteriaceae; genus Mesorhizobium; species Mesorhizobium sp. M7A.F.Ca.ET.027.02.1.1. The sequence continues at coordinate 5,160 of NZ_RZOL01000252.1, forward strand.
CGGGGCTGATCTTGATGGCGAAACCGTCAATGCCGGGCACATAGGCGGTCTTAACGTCGACCTCGCCGCGATGCTCGGGAATGTCTAGCCGCAGGATCGGCGGCATCGCCACCGGCAGAGTGGCAAGCGCACGGAAGGCGTTTTCGACGCAGGCGACGGCATCGAGATCGAGTGTCACGATCGCCCGCAACTCTTTCTCTGTAAGGATGGTCATCCGGCTCATGCGGCACGCTCCTTGAGCGATGGCGCTACGCCGCAAACGATTGTGCGGTGCGCGTCCATATCGATGTTGCGACCGGACAGCAGAACAACCATCGGCCCGTCCGACCTGACCTTGCCGGCCAGCAGTGCGGCGATGCCGACAGCACCCGCGCCCTCGACGATCTCGCGTTCACGTGCATAGGCGTGACGGATTCCGGCGGCGATCTCTTCTTCGCTGAGCAGGATGACATCATCGAGCAGGTCGCGGCACATGGCGAAGGTCAGCCGATTGTCGAGGCCGATGCCGCCGCCGAGCGAATCCGCCAGCGTCGGCAATTCTTCCACCAGCACCGGCTGGCCCGCATCGAGGCTGGCCTTCATCGCCGCGCCACGCGCCATCGAGACACCGATGATTTTTGTGCCGGGGCTGACGCCTTTGATGGCCGTAGCAACCCCTGAGGCGAGCCCACCGCCGGAGAGCTGGACCAGAACGAGGGCGGCATCCGGGACCTGCTCGATTATCTCAAGCCCGACCGTGCCTTGCCCGGCGATAATGTCGGGATGGTCGAAGGGCGGCAGCATCACCAGCCCCTCTTGCGCCACCAGCCGATCGACCTCCTGCTGGGCATCGTCCTGGCTGTCGCCGATAATGCGGACCTCCGCGCCAAGCCGGCGGATCTCGTCGAGCTTGTTGCCGGGCACCAGGCGCGACATGCAGATTACGGCGCGCATGCCCTCAAGCTTCGCCGCATGCGCCAGCGCGCGGCCATGATTGCCGGTCGAGGCCGCGACCACGCCCCGCGCCTTCTGTTCGGCGGTCAACGAGGCGACGGCGTTCGAGGCGCCACGCAGCTTGAAGCTGCCGGTGGTCTGCCGGTGTTCGAGCTTGAGGTGAACGGGGACGCCCAGTTGTTCGGATAGGCTCGGGGACAGCACGGTCGGCGTGCGCTCGACTTTGCCGACGATACGGTCACGGGCGATACGGATGTCCGCTAGGGCGACGGCGCGCGTCATGGGGCGACCCCCTCTGGCCTGCCGGCCATCTCCCCCTCGAGGGGGGAGATTGGCAGCTTCGACGCTGCCGTTCTTCCTGTCACGTCGGTGATTGGCGAAAGCCGGGCAGCAGCTAATCTCCCCCCTCGAGGGGGAGATGGCCGGCAGGCCAGAGGGGGTCGCTCGTGAATGTGGGACATCGTCTTACTGAACCAACGGCAACGTCATCAGCCGCCCGAACTCAGGATGCGGCGCCTCATCCCCGCACAATCTCAGGCAGTTCCAGGCGGTCGCCTGGTTGCTGGTCACCACGGGACGTCCGATCGCCTTTTCCATGCCGGTGAGCGCGAGGGCGCTACGCAGCGCCGTGCAGGACACGAACAGCGCATCGGCGGTGGCGCCGGTGGCTTCCCGCGCAAGATCGACAAGCGTTGCCGGTGCGATGCGCGCCATCTCGCGGTCATCCTCGAAACCGAGGCAGGTGAAGCTGACGATCTCGAAGCCGCGCGCCGCGAAATAGGTGGCCATCGGCCTGGATGTTTCGACCGTGTAGGGAGTGAGGATGCTGAGCTTGTTTGCGCCCAGCGCACGCAGCCCGCGCACGCCCGCCATCGGCGGTGTGACCACCGGCACGCCGGGCTTTGCGACCTGGATCGCCGCCTCGATCTCGGCATCGCCGATTACCACCGACGCCGAAGTGCAGGAATAGCAGATGGCATCGAGCTTCTCGTCCGGCAGGATCAGGGCCGCGCCTGCTATCAGCGCCGGCTGCATCTTGCGCAGGTTTTCCGGTGTCGTCGGGTTGGCATAGGGAATGCGCGCGACATAGACGCCGATCCGCTCGCTCGCCACCATGCGGCGGAAATCCGGCTCGCTGGTGTGGTCGGTCGCAAGGATGATCAGGCCGACGCGCCGCTCCAGCGGGCGCGCATCCAGCGCCGGCCGTTTCGGATAGACCTTGATCTCGGGCAAGGGTTTCATCGGCTACCTCTTGATCTTGCCGTAGCGACGTTCCAGCCAGCGCAGCAGCACGACCGAAAACAGACTGATGACGAGGAAGAAGGCACCGACCAGCGTGATCGGCTCGACATAGCGATAATAGGTGTTGGCGACGCTTTTCGCCTGGTTCATCAGTTCCAGCACGGTGATCGCCGACAGCAGCGGCGTTTCCTTGAACATGGCGATGAAGTAATTGGCCAGCGCCGGGATCATCGGCGGAATGGCCTGCGGAATGATGATGTGGGTCCAGGTCTGACTGGCGCTTAGATTGCAGGCCTTGGCGGCCTCCCATTGGCCGCGCGGCACATTGTCGATGCCGGCGCGGTAGACTTCGGCCGTGTAGGTGCCGTAGTGCAGCCCGAGCCCAATGACACCGGCGACCAGCGGCGGCAACAGGATGCCGATGTCGGGCAGCACGTAGAAGATGAAATAGAGCTGCACCAGCAATGGCGTGCCGCGAATGAACTCGGCGAGAAAGCCGACCGTGCGTGACAACGCCTTGTTGGGCGAGCGGCGCGCCAGCGCGATGCCCAGCCCGACGGTCGCCGCCAGCACTGAGCCGAGCAGCGTCGCCAGGATGGTGATCTTCACGCCCTGGATCAGCGTCGGCATGATTTCCCAGACGAAATTCCAATCCCATTCCATCAGTAAGCCCAATTTATCAGAAGGGAATTGGCCATCAGGCACGCACCCCATCGAGGCCGCGCGCCATGCGCCGTTCCAGCGAGCGCACGCCCCACGAGATGAGCAGGGCGAGTATGAAATAGATGAACAGAATGGTGGCGAACGGCACCATGGTGTTGCCGGTCTGCGCCCGCACCACCTGCGCCTGGAAGGTCAGGTCGGTGAGCGAGATCAGCGACACCACGGCGGTCGCCTTGAGCAACTCGATGGCGTTGTTGCCGAAGGTCGGCAGCATCACCAGCAGCGCCTGCGGCAGGATGATGTGGCGCATGCCTTGCCAGCGGCCGAGATTTAGCGCGGTGCAGGCTTCGTACTGTTCGCGGCCGATCGACTGGATGGCGCCGCGCACCACTTCGGCGGCATAGGCGCCGACATTAAGGCCGAGCGCCAGCACGCCGGCCTGCAGCGGCGTCAGCGAAATGCCGATGAAGGGCAACACGAAATAGGCCCAGAACAACTGCACGAAGATCGAGGTGCCGCGGAAGAATTCGATATAGGCGGTGGCCAACCAACGCAGCGCAAAGAAGCGCGATACGCGCCCCATGCCGGCGAGGAAGGCCATGATCAACGCCAGCACCGACCCCATCAGCGTCAGCTCGATGGTGACAAGCGCTCCCTGCAATATCAGGCCGAAATAGCCGGACCACTGGGTCATTTACGTTCCAACGTTGGGTTTAGCTCCTTCTCCCCGTTTGCGGGGAGAAGATGCCGGCAGGCAGATGAGGGGCGGCACTAGAGTCTCAGAACTTGGCGCCGCCCCTCATCCATCACTTCGTGACACCTTCTCCCCGTTGAACGGGGAGAAGGAAAAATCACTTCGCCGCGCAGAGCTTGTCGCGGCTGGTCGACATCGCCGCCGCCGCCGAGAAGCCGTAGGGTTCGATGATCTTGGCGAACTCGCCCGATTTCTTCATCTTGGCCAGTTCGACGTCGAAGGCGTCGCGCAGTGCCTCGTCGCCCTTCTTGAAAGCGGCGCCGTCGCAATAGACC
>NZ_RZOL01000253.1:0-8944 GCF_004022985.1 Mesorhizobium sp. M7A.F.Ca.ET.027.02.1.1
ACGTCGCCCCACCAGGTGACCATCGAGCCGGTGCCGGCCAGGAACTGCTGGAAGGCGGTCGTGTTCGGATCGGCGTTGATCTGGTCGGCGGGTTCGGACGGCAGCGCGTCGATGACGTCCTGGATGGCGCGCACCCAGGCCGGATTGTTGACGCGCGGCTTCATCGTGTCGGCGTCGAACAGCCAGGCCTTGTCGTCGGGGTGCTTGGCATAAGCGGTGGCGCGGCTGCCAAGGAAATAGAAGCCGAAGCCGCCCCAGGGCTTTGGCGCGTCCAGATAGCCATAGACGTCCTGGTCCTTGAGCTTCTTGCCCTTGAGGAACTTGGTCACTGCCTGAACCTGCTGCCAGGTCTTCGGCACGCCCCATTCACCTTCACCACCGCCGTCCTTCCAGGCCTTGGCGAGGTCGGCATCGGCGAACACGTCGGTGCGGTAGTTGAAGTTGTGCGCGTCGCCGTCGACGGTCACGCGGTATTGCTTGCCGTCCCAGGTGCCGACCGGCGGCTTCAGGTAGCTGACCAAATCGTCGAAATCGATCTGGGTCTTGACCCAGTCGGGCATTTCCGACGTCAGGCCCTTGCCGCAGACATCGCCTTCGAACGGCGCGCCCATTTCGATGATGTCGAAATCGACGGTGCCGGTCGCGATCGACTGCTGCAGGCGGGCGTTGTAATCGGCCTGCGCCAGGTCGATCCAGTTGATCTTGGCGCCGGTGTAGGTCTCCCACGGCTTCAGGAAGCCGCGGAACAGCACATTGTGCAGGTTCTGGTTGTTGAGACCCATGAAGGTCAGCTCGACGCCGGCGAATTCGCCTTCCTTGACATTGGCCTTGGTCGCCTCGAGGCAGAGTTCCCCGACCTTCTGGAAATCGGCGTCCGTCGGCTGGCCTTTGCCGACGCCTGGGATCTGCAGGATTTTTGTGCGCAATTCGCTTGCCGCTGAGGCCGGGCGCGTCAAGGCGCCAAGTCCGGCGCCGGATGCGGCTGCGATCGCGGCCATGCTGGCCGCGCCCTTCAATATGTCGCGCCTTGTGGCGCCGGCTCGAACCAGTTTGTCGTAAAGACCCGTTCTCATCGCCTATTTCCTCCCAGAACATCAGTGTGAATAAATCGGCCAACTGTCGGACGCCGGAGCGCCAACGATGCTCCCGTTTCGGAAACGAATTAGGCAGGACCCCACCCTGCGTCGATTGAATTTCCCTGCGGATCGGGTACCGACATTTTGACCAGCGCCAGCCACTATTCTCACAACCAAACGCCGTGTCAACGAGAACGGGTTTTTATCTATAAGGGACCGACTTGCCCTGACAGGTCGCGTTGGTTAGCTTCTGCGCCTACGGCTAATGGAGCCGATGGGGGAGACATGGCGCAAGTCGCGATCAGCAAGGTGGCCAAGGCCTTTGGAACGGTCAAGGTTCTGCACGAAGTCAGCGTCGATATCGCAGACGGACAGTTCGTGGTGCTGGTTGGCCCTTCGGGTTGCGGTAAGTCCACATTGCTCAGGATGGTGGCTGGGCTGGAGACCGTCTCCGCCGGTACGATCGCCATCGGCGACCGCGTCGTCAATCATCTGCCGCCGGCCAAGCGCGACATCGCCATGGTGTTCCAGAACTATGCGCTCTATCCGCACAAAACGGTCGAGCAGAACATGGCCTTCGCGCTCAAGCTCAGGAAAACCGATCCGGCCTTGGTCGCCGAGCGGGTCAAGCGCGCCGCCGATATCCTCGACCTCAATCCCTATCTGAAGCGCTATCCCCGCCAGCTTTCCGGCGGCCAGCGACAGCGCGTGGCCATGGGCCGTGCCATCGTGCGCAATCCGCAGGTCTTCCTGTTCGACGAGCCGCTGTCCAATCTCGACGCCAAGCTGCGCGTGCAGATGCGCACCGAGATCAAGGAACTGCACCAGAGGCTGAAGACCACCACCATCTATGTCACCCACGACCAGATCGAGGCCATGACCATGGCCGACAAGATAGTCGTCATGCGCGACGGCCGCATCGAGCAGGTCGGCGCGCCGCTGGAGCTGTTCGACAGACCGGCCAACCTGTTTGTCGCCGGCTTCATCGGCTCGCCGTCGATGAACCTGCTCAAGGGCACCATGCGCAAGGGCGACAAGCCCGGTGTCGACATCGCGGGCACGCTGTTCCCGATCGCATCGGGCAACGCCGCACAGGACGGGCAAGCCGTCGTTTATGGCGTGCGACCGGAGCATCTCGAAATCCATCCCGACGGCGTGCCGGCGAAGATTTCGGTGGTCGAGCCGACCGGCTCGGAAACGCTGGTGTTCCTGCGCTTCGGCGAAGGCGAGATGGTGGCGCTGTTTCGCGAGCGTCACGACTTCAAGCCGGGCGATACGTTGAAGCTGAAGCCACGACTCGACCAGATCCATCTTTTCGACGCAGAGACCGGCAAGCGTCTCTGATCCCAACTCACGAGGAATACCATGCTCAAAGGCATCAACCCGCTGCTCAATGCCGACGTGCTGCAGGCATTGCGGGCAATGGGGCATGGCGATGATCTGATCATCGCCGACACCAATTTTCCGTCCGATTCGGTGGCGCGCCAGACCGCGCTCGGCCGCGTGCTGCGCATCGATGCCTCGGCGGTGCAAGTGGTCAAGGCGGTGCTGTCGCTCTACCCGCTCGATACATTCGTCGACGATTCGGCCGCGCGCATGGAAATCGTCGGCAAGCCCGACGAGATTCCGCCCGTGCAAAGCGAAGTGCAGAAGGAGGTCGACAACGCCGAGGGCAAGTCGTGGCCGATGATCGCGGTCGAGCGCTATGCCTTCTACGAGCGCGCCAAACAGGCCTATTGCGTCATCCAGACAGGTGAGCGCCGCTTCTACGGCTGCTTCGCCTTCCGCAAGGGCGTCGTGCCGCCGGATGCGCAGTAGCGGCATGGCTTCGGGCAAGCCGGTCGTCATGAAGCCTGTCGTCATATTGGGTGTGTTCGTCGCCGACACCGCCTACAGGGCGCAGCGGCAGCCGCGCATGGGCGAAACCATCCTCGGCACATCCTTCACGCTGGGGCCGGGCGGCAAGGGTTCGAACCAGGCCGTGGCCGCCGGTAAGCTCGGCGCCGACGTCACCTTCCTCACCCGCCTCGGCGTCGATCCCTTCGCCGACATGGCGAGGCAGACCTGGGCGCAGGCGGGCGTGAAGAATGCCGTCATCGATACGCCGGAAAGCTACACCGGTGCGGCCTACATCTTCGTCGAGGAGACCACCGGCAACAACGCCATCATCGTCAGCCCCGGTGCTGCCATGCTGATCTCTCCATGCGATATCGAAGCCAATGCTGCATTGATCAGCAATGCCGGCGTCTTTGTCACCCAACTCGAACAGCCGATCGAAGCAGCCATGCGGGCGCTGGAGATCGCGCGTGGGGCAGGGGTGACGACGATCCTCAACCCGGCCCCCGCGGCAAAGCTTCCCGACCGCATCTACACGCTGTGCGACTATCTCACGCCCAACGAGACCGAGACGGAGGAACTGACCGGGATGAAGGTGTCCTCGGTCGACGAGGCGCGAGCCGCCGCGGACAGTCTGCTGAAAAAGGGGGTCGGCACGGTCATCGTCACGCTCGGCGACAAGGGCGCGCTTTTGCACTCGAAGGAGCGCTCCGACCATCTTCCAGCCGTCAGCGCCGGCCCGGTGGTCGAAACCACGGGGGCAGGCGATGCCTTCAATGGCGGGCTTGCCGCAGCACTTTCGAGGGGCGTGGAGCCGCTGCAGGCGGTGCGCTTCGCCTGCGCCGTCGCCGGTATCTCCGTGACGCGACCGGGGACTGCACCGTCGATGCCGACATTGCAGGAGGTCGAGGCACTGCTGGCGAGGGGGTGATCTTGCAGGGCCAAGCGTAGGCAAGGGCTGAAAGGACCTGAGTGACCTCAGGTCTCTTGGACCTCAGGTCTCTTGCAAGACAATGTTTTTGACAATCAATGTCGACATTTCTCTGAAGCCAAGAGCTTGATACCCTTGAGAGAAATGGCGCGAGTGACGGGGCTCGAACCCGCGACCTCCGGCGTGACAGGCCAGTGAAAACAGCTTGGCCGCCAACGCCCGGTTTCGACTCTCTGGGACGTCAAATTAGCGCAAAAGCGATCAAAGTTGAAACTGCCCATGCGCGTTTCCCCTGGGCCGCTCATCGTGGCAGGTCCGCCCCGGTGACACGCCGGGAATAGGCGACCTCGACGCCAGCCACCGCTTCATCCTTGGTCTCGACAGTTCCGCGGGCACCGCCATCGTGGCACGTCCAGAACCATGTGCCGGCGGAGGGACCATGCAGCGTCTTCATGATGCGGCCGACGTCGCCTTGCTGAAACGATGCAGAGAAGTCGTATGGCGGGCTTCTACCAGCAATGACCGTCCGTTCCCATTGCAGCCAGACACGGGCACCCCTGGCGAGCACATAGGCGAAAGCCTCGACCTTGCTGTCGAAGGTTTCGATTGCATGGCCGTTTTCGACGACCTGCCAGCCGCGCTGGTAGGCGAACCGAACTTTCAAGCGCTCGCTCATCCTCGAAACCGTTCGGTGTACCAGGTAATCTTTCCGCCGACCTTCATGGGCTTGTGGATCACCAGGCGCCTCGGCAGGTGTTCCGGATGCACCTCGAGGAGCGTGATCTTGATCTGTGGCTTGCAACGGCTGCAATCGAACTTCAGCGCCAGCGGATCGACGCCGCCGCCATAGACCATCATCAAATCGGCCGATCTGATGTAGCGAACATTGCCGCAACTGCACTCGGCCTTCACAAGCATGTTGTGCCGGGTCGCCTTGCCCAGCGTGTCGATCGGATCGTGTGCCATAAGAACAGAAAAGGAACAAATTCCTTTGCCGTCAAGCCCCCTCATTCCTGTTCGCGGTAATCCAGCAGCTTCGCATGGCGCAGCATTTCTTCGCCTTTGAGGAATTTCACATGGCCAACAAGGCCGGGCTTGAGCCATTCCGCCTTGTCCTTCTTTAAGCCCTTCGGCACCGGTCCGCCAACCTTGCCCTGCACGCGGTCCCACAGACGCCTGCGTTTGTCGAACTTGAAGTTGACGTTCGCCGTGCCAACGTAGCGGCCTCCGTCAGCCATGAGAACTCTTGCCGCCTGCCCCGGATCGCGTTGGACGCCGATGATGTCCATCTCCTTGTAATCGTAGCACTTGATTTTGCGCCAGTTCATCGTCGGGCCGCTGCGATAGAGACTGTCCCGGCGCTTCGAGACGATGCCTTCTTGTCCAGTCTGGTCGGCGAGGTAATAGACAGCGTCGCCAGTGCCGGGCATGGCTTCGCTGAATTGAATGCGGCCGCCGGCCTCGATCCTTCCCTGCAGGATGTCGCGCCGGTCCTCCAGTGGCATACTGCGCAGGTCGTGCCCATTCAGATGCAGCAAATCGAAGGCGACGAGATAATAGTCCTGATAGGTCTCGCGGCTGCTGACGGCCGACTGCAGCGCATGGAAATCGGAGCGTCCAGCCTCATCAACCACGATGGCTTCACCCTCAATGATGAAGTCGTCGGCCTGGATCGCGGCAGCTTGGTCGGCCAGAACCTTGTACCGTGCAGTCCAGTCGTACCCCCTCCTGGTCAGCAGGCGAATGCCGTCTTCGTCCTTGATGATCTGCGTTCGGTACCCGTCGAACTTGATCTCGTGAATCCAATCCTCACCCCCGGGCGGGGTGTCGACCAACTCCGGCTGCATCGGCGGGATGAACTTCAAACGCATGCACGGAACTCACATAATTGCGATTCAAGGCACACGGCCCCGATGGGTTCCGGATCGTTTTAGCTAAGTTGAATGTTTCAGTCATTACCGCGATCAAACGAAGGGTGGATGTTCGCGAATAGGTCCGTGGAACCCGGCGCCACTTTCGCTGTTCTTCTCTCAGGAGGAACAATCATGCCAGACGACAAAAGCAAGCGTGATTTTCGCGACCGCGACCGAGTGTCGGGCGACGAAGAATATGAGGTCGGCTATTTCGCCAGCAAGTTCCAGCTTACCATTCCTGAAGTGCGGGAACTTATCAGAAAGCACGGGAACGACCGTGAGACGCTGGAGCGTGAGGCAAAGGCACTGGGCGGCCGATGACCAAACTACCTGACCTTGGACCGGCAAGCAGTACTGCAAAACGGATCGGCGCCACCCGACGGAACATTTTAGCCGTCCTGCATGTTTCGGTGCATGCCGACGATTGACACAGAAGAGTGCAGAGCGGCGCTAACCCTAATCCGGCGGACGATCGAGGATCATTGTCCGCCTGGCGTTCTTCCTAGTGAGGAAGCGGTAAACGGTCTCTATGGGCCGGAGCTCATGCATGAAGCCGCCGCCCTAGCCACAGCCATTGTCAAGACCGTCGACAAGCTGACGTTGAGTTCGGCGAAGATCCCGCCCGCGCCCAGCATTAAAGTTTAGCGCTTCCCAGCGTTGGAAAAATAAACGCGCCGAGCGGTCAACCTGAAATCCAAGATGCCAGTAGCAGGGCGCATAAGGATGAAGCCAGAGCAGCGGCTGCGAGAAGCACCCCTGGGCTCTGCCATCCCGGCGGCGGCTGGTGTACCAGCCTGTTGGGCGGCTCATTATCATTCATGGGCGGCAGCAATTAAGCTCCTGGCGCTGGCACAGACTTGAAATAGAGGACCCGCCAACCACCTTGGCGGCTCGCGGGTCCTTTCAGCACAGGAAGGGACGTAGCTGTGCCGATTTCACGACTGAAAGAACTATCAGTTTAGCCAAGCGTTCCTATCAATCCGGATGTAGGACCATTGCGTTTCTGGGGAGGACTTTGGTCCCATGGCGCTTAGGACCGAAGCCCACAAACGGAACGTTTGGAGCAGAGTTGTGTTTGCATGGCCGGCGCACAGAACGTGCACGTCAATTGCTCACTCAACCGGACAAATGAAGATGATGAACCTTGAAGCCGAGACGTCACAAGCGCTCGTGGCGCGCCTGGCTGATCTCCAGGCAAAAATGCGGGCAGCACGCATAACTGAGGCCGAAATAAAAATCTTCCAAAAGGTTGCGGCCGTCATGGATGACGGTCGCGGCCAGATTGCTGGCGACGACCTTATCGCAGCATCATTCCTAGCCGAACCTGAAGGCAATGAATGGGTAGCTGCTTCGGGTCGCGCCTTGCCTTGAGCAAACGACGACTGTTGGTCCGATTCCGTACAAGCCTTTGTTATTGCAAGTGCGATACCAGAGGATATTAATCGACGTTGCCCATTGCTTTCTAGGGAGTCTGTGATGGATAACGCAATGCCGAATGGCAAGGTCTCACCTTGCGTCGAAGTGGCTGAAGCCTGCGGCGAATGGTTCGTCCGCACGGTCGAGGAAGACCAGGAAATTACCCGCTCATTCGAACTTGAATCTTTCGCGCTCGCCTTTGCGGAAGGCCAGCGGATACGGCTGGGACTTGCCGAGTTCAAGCGGCTGTAGGAAGGACAGGATGCCTCTCTCTGAGAGCCTGCATTCAGTTGAGATGGAATTCCGATGCTCGAATTGCGGTGGGCTTCGTAAAGCCTGGGCGCTGGTTTAAGTCTGCCGCTCAACACCGTTGCTCCGGCTGCCACCGGCTCACTTACCTTACCTATCCGAAGAAATTGGCATTGTTCGACCGATACGCCAAGCTTCTGATTACGAGGTCGGGGACGAGGGACGATGACGGGCGACCGCCACCGCCGCTTCAGTAACTTCCGCTCTTATTGCTCCCCCTGTGTCGGGACGATCACAGGCGAATGGGACTTGTTGATAAGAAAACCGGCGGTTAGCCAAAAGCCGATAGCCATAAAAAACAAGACCGCAAAGGCGATGAACAAAACTCGCATGCAGCGGAATATACCACGCCGGAAATGAAAAAGCCCGCCAGCCGGACCCGGCGGGCAATTCTGCCGCGAGGCAATAAGCCAGCGAAAACCCGTCTGCCGAACACATAAGCTTCAACCGCCTCGTAGAACGCGCCAGATATCGTTCCAATAATAGGTAAGGGTCGATGCCACGGCGCCGGCGGCGATGCCGGTCACGCCAAGAGCGCCAAGCCCCATCAACTTCCACCGGGTCACCTCAGCTGTCACTTCTTTGACGCTGGTCATGTCGGCGTTGAGCTTGCTGACCGCGCTTTCTGTCGCTGTGACCCGCTCGACCAGTTCGTCGGTCTTGGCATACATCTTGGACCGGCTGGCGGCCGCTCGATGTTCCGACTGCTCATAGCTCAGTGCTGCCCGCGCATCGCTTTCCTTGATATCGCGCCGGATCTCGGTGATGTCCCGCTGCATGTCCTGTGTGGCTTGCAGCAGGCCGCCGATCATCATTTCCAAGCTCTTCGTCCCCGATGTCGGCATCAATCCCGCCCTTCAATGCGATGCTTTGATTTCAGTTCGGCGCGCCGCGCGGCGCTGGCCTTCGTGTGCAAATCGCATTCGACGCGCGTATAGAGCTTCACCGCGCAGCCTGGCGCCATGGTGCGGTCGATCCTGTTCTGGTCGGCGACGGTCTTGCCCTGCGCGCCGGCGAGGCTGCTACCGAGGGCCTGTCGTAGCGGCGTCACACCGCTGACGCCCGAAGTTGTACACGCCGCCAGCGTCAAGGCACTCGTCAAGAGACATGCGAGCATCAACGCCCTTGTGAATCGCATCGGAATTCTCCCTTTCGATCTTGGCGCGCAGTTCGTCGGCGCCCCAATGCTTGATGAGTTCGTAGCCGCCCCAGACCGCGCCCGAGACGGCGACGGCCACGACGGCCCATGCGATAATGCCGGCCAAGGGGCGGGGAACACCGACGAAGCCGGCGATGACCGAGATGATAGCGCCCATCAGCGCCGTGCCCCCGTCTTGAACGCCTCGACGCCCTTGGCCTCACCATGGCGCGCGACCAGGAACAGCCCGCCGGCAACAGCCGCGATCGCCAGCATCCAGACCCAGCCAGGCACGTCGCCGGCAGCATCCTTGACCGGCTGGATA
>NZ_RZOL01000254.1:0-8893 GCF_004022985.1 Mesorhizobium sp. M7A.F.Ca.ET.027.02.1.1
TCTCACCGTCCTCGGCGCCGATCTTGACCAGGGTAAAGCCCTTCTCCTTGGCGGCCTGGTCGGCGAACTTCCATTCATCCTGGAACCACGGCTCCTCGGGCTGTTTGACGATGAAACCGATCTTGGTGTCCTGAGCATATGCAGCGATGGTCGTGACGGACAGCACGGCAAGCGCGCCCGCGACGAGCGCGGTCTTCAAAAGTCGCATGATTACCTCCCAGCGATAGACCGGGCGCTCAGCCCGGATGCCGGAGTCTCTAATCGCTTTTATCATACTCGTCAATTGATCTAGTATGATAATTAATGTACATGCTCTGACCAGTGATCGCTAGCGCAATCGATCCGCATCCGTTAAGGGCGGACCGATTGTACGAAACCAGCGGTTCGCCGCCTTGGAGGAGGGCTGAGGTGACCGAGATTCTGAAAAAAGCCCCGGGAGATACGACCACTCGCCGCCCGCGCGTGATGCCCGATGTGACCAAGGCGATAGCCTCGGACATCTTCTCCGGGCGCTACCCGGCTGGTTCCTCACTGCCGACCGAAAATGAACTGGGCGTCGAGTATGGCGTCAGCCGCACCGTGATCCGCGAAGCCCTGAAGGTGCTGGCCGCCAAAGGGCTGGTGCTGTCGCGGCCACGCATCGGCACGATCGTCTGCAACGAGGACGACTGGAACATCATCGACCCGCAGGTGCTCGCCTGGCACGCGCCGCACGCGCTGGACGACAAGCTCTTCGATGCCATCCTCGAAACGCGCCGCGCCATCGAACCGCTGGTCGCAGAACTCGCCGCCACCCGCGCGACGCTGCAGGAAATCGCCGATCTCGAAGCGGCATGGCGAGGCATGGCCGGCGCCGGCGAGGACCTCGCCGCCTTCTCGCGCAGCGACATCGCTTTCCACCAGATCGTCTATGCCGCGAGCCACAACCCGATCTTTCGCCAGATCGGCAATCTCATCGACACCGGGCTGAAATTCTCGCTCGAGGCGACGGCGGTGATTTCGCTCGACCGGCGCATGGAGGCCGTGGCGGCGCACCGGGAGGTGGTCGAGGCGCTGCGCATGCGCGACGCCGAGGCGGCGCGTGGGGCCGCAAACAAGATCCTCGACCTTGCGGCGCGCGACCTCGTCAGCGCCAAGAAACTCAAGAGCAACTGAGACTGCGCATGAAAATCATCTCGCTCACCACCTACATCGTTCCGCCGCGCTGGCTGTTCCTGAAAATCGAGACCGATGCCGGCGTCACCGGCTGGGGCGAGCCGGTCGTCGAGGGCCGGGCACTGACCGTCGAGGCAGCGGTCAAGGAGCTTGGCGATTACCTCATCGGCAAGGATCCCCGCCTGATCGAGGACCACTGGACGGTGATGCACCGCGGCGGCTTCTACCGTGGCGGGCCGATCCTGATGAGCGCCATTGCGGGCATCGACCAGGCACTGTGGGATATCAAGGGCAAGGCGCTCGGCGTGCCTGTGCATGAATTGCTCGGCGGCAAGCTGCGCGACACGATCAAGGTCTATTCCTGGATCGGCGGGGACCGGCCGGCAGAAGTCGCGGCGGGTGCCCGGGAAATGGTTGCGCGCGGTTTCCTGGCGTTGAAGATGAACGGTACCGAGGAGTTGCAGATCGTCGACAGCCACGACAAGATCGATGCCGCTGTCGAACGCGTCGCCATGGTGCGCGAGGCGGTCGGACCCAACATCGGCATCGCCGTCGATTTTCATGGGCGCGTCCACCGGCCGATGGCGCGTGCCCTGGTCAAAGAACTGGAGCCTTACAGGCTGATGTTCATCGAGGAGCCGGTGCTCAGCGAAAACCGCGAGGCGCTGAAGGAGATCGCCGCGCTTGGCTCGACGCCGATTGCGCTCGGTGAGCGGCTCTACAGCCGCTGGGACTTCAAGTCGGTGTTCGAGGAAGGTGTCGTCGATATCATCCAGCCAGACCTGTCGCATGCCGGCGGCATCACCGAATGCCGCAAGATCGCGGCGATGGCGGAAGCCTATGACGTGGCGGTGGCGCCGCATTGCCCTCTCGGGCCGATCGCGCTTGCTGCGTGCCTGCAGCTCGACGCGGTCAGCTACAACTGCTTCATCCAGGAGCAGAGCCTCGGCATCCACTACAATGCCGCCAACGACCTGCTCGACTATGCCGCCAACAAGGATGTCTTCCGCTACGAGGATGGTTATGTCGCCATTCCCGACGGACCGGGCCTGGGTGTCGAGATCGACGAGGACTATGTCAAGGAACGCGCCAAGGAAGGCCACCGCTGGCGCAATCCGGTCTGGCGCCACAAGGACGGCTCCTTCGCCGAGTGGTGATCGGGCTGCCTTTCAGTCTCTAAGCGCTCCATGAACAATGAGGACTTTGTCCGGCGAGCGATCGCTCTCGAGAAATGGCTCGTTCGTTCCGTTGATGGAGGCGCTTTCAGCGGCGTTGCCTGAACTGGCCATCAAGCGCGATGGCCGCAGTGCGGCACATTCATCGGCTGCGAATTGCAGAGGGACTGTTTGGTGGAGCCAATCGGGATCGAACCGACGACCTCTTGAATGCCATTCAAGCGCTCTCCCAACTGAGCTATGGCCCCACTTCCGGCAGTCAACCGGCGCCGTTTCCGGCGAAGAGATCCGGCGCAGGTTGGAGACCGCGCCGTTAGTGCAGGCGGCTTCTAACCCCGCCCTTCTCAGATATCAAGCCTTCGAGAGCCGCTTTTTCTTCACAGGCCTCGAAAGCCCGCAAACGCCCGCTTTCAAGGCCGATCAGACCTCGTCGTCGTCGTCGCCGACGCCGATCATGTCGGCGACATCGTCGTCTTCTTCCTCTTCGTCGGCAAGGAAGGTGTCATCTTCGTCGTCGCCGAGATCGACGTCGTCCTCGTCGTCGCCAAGATCCGGCAGGTCGTCGCCCTTGACGTCCTCATCAGCCTCTTCGAGCGAGACGACCTCAACGCCTTCTTCTTCCTCGGCGTCCACTTCCTTCTCGGCCACTTCCTCTTCCTCCTCGAGAGCGGCAATTTTGCCTTCCTCGAAATAGGAACGCGGATAGGTCTTGCCAGTGTATGGCGAGACGATCGGGTCCTTGTTCAGGTCGTAGAATTTTCGGCCCGTCTCCGGGTCGATACGTTTTGTGCCAAGTTCGGTTTTTGCCACGGCAAGCCTCGTCAATAAAAGAGTGGTCCCCTTAACCACAGTTTGCAGCGCTGTCAAAGCGAAAAGCCGGCGTCACAAAACCATGCATTGAAAGGCCTCGCGTCAGTGACGACCATGGGGGATGACCATTTCGGCCCGCCGTGATACGAGACCGCCGCAACAAATGAAAAGCGCCGGCCTGCCGGCATTCCGTCCAGGGAAATTCCATGTCTCACGCCGCCGCCCCCAAGCCGGCCACCGGCCGCCAATCCCCAGCCCTTTCCGGCATCGCGCGCGTGCCGGGCGACAAGTCGATCTCGCACCGTTCCTTCATGTTCGGCGGCCTCGCCTCCGGGGAGACTCGCATCACCGGCCTGCTCGAAGGCGAGGACGTGATGCGCACGGGTGCGGCCATGAAGGCAATGGGCGCACATATCGAGAAGAACGGCGACGAGTGGGTGATCCGCGGCACCGGCAACGGCGCACTGTTGCAGCCGGAAGGCCCGCTCGACTTCGGCAATGCCGGCACCGGCTCGCGGCTGACCATGGGCCTTGTCGGCACCTATGACATGGAGACGACCTTCATCGGCGACGCCTCGCTGTCGGGCCGGCCGATGGGCCGCGTGCTGGAACCCTTGCGCCAGATGGGCGTGCAGGTGCTGAAGGCGACGCCAGGCGACCGCATGCCGATCACGCTGCATGGACCGAAGCACGCCGCCCCGATCACCTACCGCGTGCCGATGGCCTCGGCGCAGGTGAAATCGGCGGTGCTGCTGGCCGGGCTGAACACGCCGGGCATCACCACGGTGATCGAGCCTGTCATGACGCGCGACCACACCGAAAAGATGCTGAAGGGTTTTGGCGCCAATCTGTCGGTCGAGACCGACGAGCGCGGCGTGCGCCACATCTTCATCGAAGGCCAGGGCAGACTGACCGGCCAGACGATCGCCGTGCCGGGCGACCCATCCTCGGCCGGCTTCCCGCTGGTGGCGGCACTGATTGTGCCGGGTTCGGACATCACAATAGAAAACGTGCTGATGAACCCGACCCGCACCGGCCTGCTTTTGACGCTGCAGGAGATGGGCGGCAAGATCGATATCCTCAACCCGCGCAACGCCGGCGGCGAAGACGTCGCCGATCTGCGCGTGCGTTACTCCGAACTGAAAGGCGTCATCGTGCCGCCCGAGCGGGCGCCGTCCATGATCGATGAGTACCCTGTGCTCGCGGTCGCTGCCAGCTTTGCCGAGGGGGAAACGCTTATGCAAGGGCTGGAAGAGCTGCGGGTGAAAGAGTCCGACCGGCTGTCGGCCGTCGCCAACGGGCTGAAGCTCAACGGCGTCGACTGCACTGAGGGCGAGGCTTCGCTCGCCGTGCGCGGCAAACCGAGCGGCAAGGGCCTTGGCGGCCATCCCAACGGCCAGGGCACCACCGTGCAGACTCACCTCGACCACCGCATCGCCATGAGCTTTCTGGTGATGGGGCTGGCGACGGAAAAGCCGGTGACCATCGACGATCAGGTGATGATCGCGACGAGTTTTCCGGAATTCATGGGGCTGATGAAGGCGCTGGGCGCGGAGATTGGATAGCAAATGTTGCACGACTGGCCAATCCTAGGAGCTTGCCTAGGAGCGGCGTTGGTCCCTTATCTAATTGAGCGTTTTGTTTTCAAAAACCGCGTAGGCATTTTTGCCTTTCTTTTTTGGATTTTGTTACTTCAATTTCTGATGATGTATCTGTCGGTTTACGCAGCCACCCTCCTGGAAAACAACAAATGGGTTTTCCTTGCGGTGCTGATCAAAGGTTCGGTGCAATGGCTTTTGTAACAATTGGCGTCGTACCGTTTATAGCGCTGCCGCTGTCGGTTCTGATTGCCGCGGCGGTGTTGGCATTTCGATTTTTCAGACCAGCCAAATGAGCTCGACCTTCACCATCGCCATCGACGGCCCCGCCGGCGCCGGCAAAGGCACCCTCGCCCGGCGGTTGGCCGACCACTACCGGCTGAACCTGCTCGACACCGGTCTTACCTATCGCGCCGTCGCCTATGCGCTCATCCAGCACGCGCTGCCGCTCGACAATGTCTCGGCGGCTGAAACCGCTGCCCGCCAGGTCGATCTGGCAAGGCTCGACCGGACGGTCTTGTCGGCGCATGCGGTCGGCGAGGCCGCCTCGAAGGTCGCGGTGTACCCGACGGTGCGGCGCATCCTCGTCGAAAAGCAGCGCGACTTCGCCAAGACGCCGCCCGGGGCCGTGCTCGACGGCCGCGACATCGGCACCGTGGTGTGCCCCGACGCCGACATCAAACTCTATGTGACGGCCAGCGCCGAGGTGCGGGCACAGCGCCGGCTGGCCGAGATCGAGAGCATCGGCGGGACCGCTGATTTCACCGAGATCCTCGCCGATATCGTGCGCCGCGACGAGCGCGACATGGGTCGAGCGGACTCACCGTTGAAGCCGGCGGCCGACGCGCACTTGCTTGATACCAGCGAAATGGCTATAGAAGCCGCGTTTCTTGCAGCCATGGCGATCATAGACGACGTGCTGGCCAAGAGAGACAAGGCCTGATCCGGGTTTTCCCTCGTATTTCCGTTGTCGGAGGCGAAGAAAATACCCATATCGGGCACGAACCAGCCTGCCAGCATTCTTCATGCGCCGGAATTGCCGCTTAAAAAGCGGCCCAGGGTTTTTGTAGCCCGGAACGCCGGCAGGCCAACGCAACGCTAACCCACGGCGCCCGTCCCGCTTCTAGATGCGGGGCACTCCAGGAGAAACAATGTCAGCTGCAAATCCCACTCGCGATGATTTCGCGAGCCTGCTCGAAGAATCATTTACCACAGGCCATTCCGGCGAAGGTCAGGTCGTCAAGGGTACGATCACCGCGATCGAAAAGGACATGGCCATCATCGACGTCGGCCTCAAGGTCGAAGGCCGCGTGCCGCTGAAGGAATTCGGCGTCAAGGGCAAGGACACCACCCTCAAGGTCGGTGACACCGTCGAAGTCTATGTCGAGCGCATCGAAAACGCGCTTGGCGAAGCGATGCTTTCCCGCGAGAAGGCCCGCCGCGAAGAGAGCTGGGTTCGTCTCGAAGAGAAGTTCACCAAGGGTGAGCGCGTCGAAGGCGTCATCTTCAACCAGGTCAAGGGCGGCTTCACTGTCGATCTCGACGGCGCCGTGGCCTTCCTGCCGCGCAGCCAGGTCGATATCCGCCCGATCCGCGACGTCTCCCCGCTGATGCACAACCCCCAGCCCTTCGAGATCCTCAAGATGGATCGTCGCCGCGGCAACATCGTGGTGTCGCGCCGTACCGTGCTCGAAGAGAGCCGCGCCGAACAGCGTTCGGAAATCGTGCAGAACCTCGAAGAAGGCCAGGTTGTCGAAGGCGTCGTCAAGAACATCACCGACTATGGTGCGTTCGTCGACCTCGGCGGCATCGACGGCCTGCTGCATGTCACCGACATGGCATGGCGCCGCGTCAACCATCCGACCGAAATCCTCAACATCGGTCAGACGGTCAAGGTGCAGATCATCCGCATCAACCAGGAAACCCACCGCATCTCGCTCGGCATGAAGCAGCTCGAGAGTGATCCGTGGTCCGAGATCGGCACCAAGTTCCCGATCGGCAAGAAGATCAAGGGTACCGTCACCAACATCACCGACTACGGCGCGTTCGTCGAGCTGGAGCCGGGCATCGAGGGTCTCATCCACGTTTCGGAAATGTCGTGGACGAAGAAGAACGTGCATCCCGGCAAGATCCTGTCGACGACCCAGGAAGTCGACGTGGTGGTGCTCGAGGTCGATCCGGCCAAGCGCCGCATCTCGCTCGGCCTCAAGCAGACGCTCGAGAATCCGTGGCAGGCTTTCGCCTCTAGCCATCCGGTCGGCAGCCAGGTCGAGGGCGAGGTCAAGAACAAGACCGAGTTCGGCCTGTTCATCGGCCTCGAAGGCGACGTGGACGGCATGGTGCACCTTTCCGACCTCGACTGGACCCGTCCGGGCGAGCAGGTCATCGAAGAGTACAATCGCGGCGACATGGTCAAGGCGCAGGTGCTCGATGTCGACATCGACAAGGAGCGTATCTCGCTCGGCATCAAGCAGCTGGCCAAGGATACGGTCGGCGAAGCGGCGACTTCAGGCGAACTGCGCAAGAACGCGGTCGTCACCTGCGAAGTCATCGGCGTCAAGGATGGCGGTCTGGAAGTGCGGCTGGTCGACAGCGGCATCGAGACCTTCATCAAGCGCTCCGATCTGAGCCGTGACCGCGACGAGCAGCGCCCCGAGCGCTTCACCGTTGGCCAGAAGGTCGATGCCCGCGTCATCGCCTTCGACAAGAAGACCCGCAAGCTGCAGGTCTCGATCAAGGCGCTGGAAATCGCCGAAGAGAAGGAAGCGGTCGCTCAGTATGGCTCGACCGACTCCGGCGCTTCGCTGGGCGACATCCTGGGTGCCGCGCTGAAGAAGCAGGGCAGCTAAGCATTAGCTGTTGCCGCGCCTTGCGCGCGGCCTCAACAAAAACCCCGCCGGAGCGATCCGGCGGGGTTTTTCTTTGACTTGACCGACGTGAAGGGTTGGAAGGTTACGCCCTGCCGTAAAGCGGCACCAGCGTGCCGCTCATCGCCTGATTGGCCGGCGAGGCAAGGTAGGCGATGGCCTCGGCGGCGGCTTCGAGGCTGACCCATCTGGTGACATCGGCATCCGGCATGTCGGCACGGTTTGCCGGCGTATCAAGCGTCGACGGCGCCACCGCATTGACCAGGATGCCCCTGTGCTTCAGCTCCTCCGCCATCGCCACGGTCATCGCGGCAACCGCGGCCTTGCTGGCGGCGTAGGCGACCATGCCGGCGCCGCGCCGCGGATCGACCCCAGCGCGCGCGGTGACGTTGACGATACGGCCCGCGATGTCCGACGCCAGCATCGAGCGGATCGCGGCGCGGCAGCACAGGAAGGCGGTGCGCGCATTGGTGTCCATCATCTCGGCAAAAGATGCTGACTCGATCTTTTCCACCGGTGCGGCGGTGAAGCCGCCGGCCAGGTGGATTGAGCCCCACAGGCCTGGAACCTGACTGTAGAACGCCTCGACCTTGGCGGGGTCCGAGAGATCGACATTGTGCACCAACTGGACACGGTCATGCGCGGCGAAGGGAAAATGCGCTGGTGCGGCGGCATGGGCATTGGGCACATGGCAGATCGCGCCGTCACTCAGCAGTTTGCCGACAACCGCACCGCCGAGCGCACCGGTCCCACCGGTCACGACGATATGCTTGCCTTCAAGTGTTTCCGTCATCTTGGACGCTCCTGTCATTTTTTTATCGTTAGGTCGTTTCTGTGCCGCCGACGCGAAGCGTCGCGCCTTTTGCCCCGTCACTCAATTGACATCTCGACATGGCAGTTGTCGCGTCTTTGCATGTGTCCGCCCACCGGCCGGCCGTGGTTCAGGGCCGGCGAGACGGGAAATACGTAGCACCGTCCTTCAGTCAACCGTGATTTCGATGACGCGCGGCAGTCCGGTGGCCCGGGCGCGCTTCAACGCGTCCGCGAGAGCCTCGATGTCGGCAAGCCGTTCGGCGCCGATGCCATAGGCCTCGGCCAGCTTGCAGAAATCCGGCGGCGCCGGCGATACACCGACCGGCTCGACACCGACATCGAGCATCGAGGTTTCGATCTCGCGGTAGCCTCTGTTATTCCAGACGATGAAGATGACCGGCGCCCGCGCGTCGAGCGCGGCGCCCAACTCCGGCAACGTGAACTGGAAGCCGCCGTCGCCGGTCAGGCAGACAAC
>NZ_RZOL01000255.1:0-8814 GCF_004022985.1 Mesorhizobium sp. M7A.F.Ca.ET.027.02.1.1
GGTCTCGCCGATGCCGGCCGCAAGGTGCGCGCCTATGCCAACGACATCCTGCTCGGTGATGCGCAAACGTCGACGGATGGTCATTTTCTGGTCGAGGCGACGCGCGACATTCCGGTCGGCAGCTACACAATACGTGTCGACGGCCTCGATACCGACGGTGTGACAGTTGTGGCCCGCGCAGCCGTGCCGTTCGAGCGCGAGCCGGGCGAAGCGGTCGCCGCCGTGGCACCCTCGGCGCCGAAGCCCGTTCAGCCCAAGCCGGCCGCACCTGCCGCCGCCGAGGCGCCGGCCGCGGCCGAGACGGCTCCGGCCACCACGCCTGCTCCCGCCACCGAGGCTCCGGCCGTTGTGGCGGAGGCGACGCCGCCGAGCGACGTGCCCGAGACCGTGGCGCCCAAGCTTGAACATGCCGACGGCGCCGTCATCATCCGCCGCAACGACACGCTGTGGCGGATCTCGCGGCGCGTCTATGGCCATGGCGTGCGCTTCTCGACCATCTACCTCGCCAACCAAGACCAGATCAGCGATCCCGACCGCATCTGGCCGGGGCAGGTGTTCAAGGTCCCGGAAAAGTCGAAGGAAGGCGAAGCCGCCGACCTCAAGGCGATGGGCGAGCAGGCAACGACAGCGCCGGCCAAGACGCAGTAGGGTTGGCGATTGGCCAATCTCCCTCCTTGAGGGGGAGGTGGCAGGCCAGAGGGGTCGTCGCGCGTGAAGCGCCGACCTTCTCTTTTCTCCAAACGACGTCGCGTCAGGACGCACCGACCCCCTCTGTCACCTTTGGTGACATCTCCCCCTCAAGGGGGGAGATTAGGTCGCTCTGCCCATCGGGGTAGCTTGCCGCAGACCTGCTCATCGTCTATCGCCGATGGACGATGACTGAATCCCTTATGGAAACAAACGCACCTGGCTGCACCCCGGACAGCCGAGCCGTTGCCACCCGGCTGGCAGCACTTTCGCACCCGGCTCGGATCGAAATCCTGAAATACTTGTCCGCAAGCAACTCCTGCTACTGCCGCGAAGTCGTCGATCGGTTCGATCTGGCGCAGTCCACCGTGTCACAACATCTGAAAATACTGGTCGAAGCCGGGCTGGTTCGCTTCGAGCCCGATCGCCAGCGTTCGCGCTATGCGATCGACCGTGCCGCGCTCGCCGATGTTTCTGCATCGGTGGCCGCCCTCGTCAATTCCTGCTGCTCCGGCCGCTGAAAATAAGAAGAAGGCGCCAAAAATGGCCGAAAAAACCGTCTCCGACTCTTTGACCTTCAAGACGCTGCTCAATTTGTGGCCCTATATGTGGCCGGCGGATCGCGCCGATCTGAGAGCCCGGGTCACCTGGGCGACGCTGTTGCTCGTCGTCGCCAAGCTGACGCTGGTCGCCGGTCCCTATTTCTTCAAATGGGCAACGGACGCGCTGGCCGGCGACTCCAAATCGGTGCCACCGCTGCCGACATTTCTGCTGGCGCCGGTCATGCTGGTCGTCGCCTACAATGTCGTGCGTCTGGTGCAGCTTGGCTTCAATCAGCTGCGCGACGCGCTGTTTGCACGCGTCGGCCAATACGCGGTGCGCCAGCTCGCCTTCCGCACCTTCGTCCACATGCACCAACTATCGCTGCGCTTCCACTTGGAGCGCCGCACCGGCGGCCTGTCGCGCATAATCGAGCGCGGCACCAAGGGTATCGAGACGATCGTGCGCTTCATCATGCTCAACACCGCGCCGACCATCCTCGAATTCGCGCTGACCACCGGCATCTTCGCCTACACCTATGGCTGGAAATATGTGGTCGTCGTCGCGGTCACCGTCTGGGTCTATGTCTGGTTCACGGTGCGCGCCAGCGACTGGCGCATCTCGATCCGCCGCGACATGAACGACAGCGACACCGACGCCAACACCAAGGCGATCGACTCGCTGCTCAATTACGAGACGGTCAAATATTTCAACAACGAAAGCATGGAAGCCGAGCGCTTCGACCGCTCCATGGCACGCTACGAGGTCGCCGCGACGCGCATCTGGACCTCGCTCGGCTGGCTGAATTTCGGCCAGGGCATCATCTTCGGCCTCGGCACCGTCATCGTCATGTGCATGTCGGCGCTTGAAGTGCAGGCCGGCACGCAGACGGTCGGTGACTTCGTCTTCATCAACGCCATGCTGATGCAGCTGTCGGTGCCGCTCAATTTCATCGGCTTCATCTACCGCGAAATCCGCCAGGGGCTGACCGACATCGAGCAGATGTTCGACCTTCTGGATGTGCCGCAGGAGATCGTCGACAAGCCGGATGCCAGGCCGCTCGCCGTGAGCGCCGGCAAGGTCGAGTTCCGCGACGTGCATTTTTCCTATGACCCGAACCGCAAGATCCTGAAGGGCATCAGCTTCGAGGTGCCGGCCGGCAAGACCGTCGCCATTGTCGGGCCTTCGGGTGCCGGCAAGTCGACCATCTCGCGGCTTCTGTTCCGCTTTTACGACGTTCAGTCCGGCCAGGTGCTGATCGACGGCCAGGATATCAGGGACGTGACGCAGGAGAGCCTGCGTGGCGCGATCGGCATGGTGCCGCAGGACACCGTGCTGTTCAACGACACCATCGCCTACAACATCCGCTACGGCCGCATCGGAGCCAGCGAGGAGGACATGCAGAAAGCCGCTGAACTAGCCCAGATCGGTCCGTTCATCGAGCGATTGCCTGACGGCTACAAGTCGATGGTCGGCGAACGCGGGCTGAAGCTTTCGGGCGGCGAAAAGCAGCGCGTGGCGATCGCCCGCACCATCCTGAAGGCGCCGCCGATCCTGATGCTCGACGAAGCGACCTCGGCGCTCGACAGTCACACCGAGCAGGAGATCCAGGCCGCGCTCGATCTGGTCAGCCGTGGCCGCACCACCATCGTCATCGCCCACCGCCTGTCGACGGTCATCACGGCCGATGAGATCATCGTGCTGCAGGACGGCCAGATCGCCGAGCGCGGCACCCATGCCGAGCTGATGCGCAAGCATGGCCTCTATGCCTCGATGTGGGACCGCCAGCGCGAGGCGACCGAGGCCGAGGAGCGCCTACGCATCGCCCGCGAGGGCGACGAGCTTGGCGTCGTCGTTCGCCGGCGGACGTCCGAGGTGAATTGACACCGTTTCCTTCTCCCACGAGGGGAAAAGAGAAAAATTTCCGCTTGACCTCAACTTAAGTTGAGATCGTAGGCCGTTCTTGGAGCCCACCAACTAGCGTGAATCAAGAACGGAGCAATCGAATGAGCGAGACAAATCAGACTGTTGACGGGGGCAGCGTGTTCAGGGTGGACAAATTCGTTGTGCCTGCCGCCGCCCGCGAGGAGATACTCGCCAAGGTCAGGACAACGCATGAATTGCTGCGCCTGCAACAGGGCTTCGTCCAGGACTTCCTGCTCGAGCAATTCTCCGGGCCGGGCGAATTCAACCTCGTCACCATCGTCGAATGGGAAAGCCAGGCAGCCATCGACAACGTCGTGCCGATCGTCAAGGCCGCGCACGAGCGCATCGCTTTCAACCCGCACGAGATGATCGCCCGGCTCGGCGTGCGCGCCGACATCGCCAACTATCAGCGGGTTCCGGGGCTTTAGAAAAGCCGTTACGGCCAACCGATGCCAGGTGCCGGCGCTTCGACGCTGAACACCTGGCCGGTGCGGGCTTCAGAACGTCTTGGGATTTGGGATCATGGACGGGCAACCTTTTCCCGCGCCTTGAACCGTCGGTATCCCGAATTCTGCCGACAACGATACTGACCGGGCAAGCGGATCGCGACCCCTGCCGGCGCACCCAATACGGCCTTCCCTATTGTTGCGTTGCGGCGAGGGGGGCTTTCGGCTATTGAGGCCGGACTTGGAAACGGAGCCTGTTTTTAGCAGATGAGCCTTGTCGATACGGTCAAGAACGCATTCGTACCGATCCATCGCGAAGGCTATCCCTTCATCGCGGCCTTTGGCGCGGCGACGCTTTTCCTCGGCTATTTCTCCTCGATCCTGTTCTGGATCGGTCTGATCCTGACGGCTTGGTGCGTCTATTTCTTCCGCGATCCCGAGCGCGTCACGCCGGTCGATGACCGCCTGGTGGTCAGCCCCGCCGACGGCATCATCTCGGCGGTCGGACCCGCCGTGCCGCCGCGCGAACTCGGCCTCGGCAATGCAGAGATGACCCGGATCTCGGTGTTCATGAACGTCTTCTCCTGCCACGTGAACCGCGCCCCGGTGCGCGGCCGTATTGCGAAAATCGAGCACCGGCCGGGCAAATTCCTCAATGCCGAACTCGACAAGGCAAGCACCGAGAACGAGCGCAACGGCCTGGTCATCGAGAGCCCCAACGGCACGGTCGCGGCCGTCCAGATCGCCGGCCTGGTGGCGCGCCGCATCGTCTGCTGGGCCGAGCCCGGCGGCTCAATCGGCACTGGCGAGCGTTTTGGCCTGATCCGCTTCGGCTCGCGTGTCGATGTGTTCCTGCCCCTGACCGCCACGCCGCGCGTTGCCGTCGGCCAGACGGCGGTTGGCGGCGAAACCGTGCTGGCTGAATTCGGCGGTGTTGCCGGCACGCCTCTTGTTCGGGTTTCCTGACCGGTGGGCACGCAATACAAAAAGTTCGAGGCCCATGCCAGCGGCGGTCCGCGCATCCGCGAAATCCCGATGCGCATGGTGCTGCCCAATCTGGTCACCGTGCTCGCCATCTGCGCCGGCCTGTCCGGCATCCGCTTCGGCTTCGAAGGCCGCTTCGAGCCGGCGGTGGTGATGGTGCTGCTTGCCGCCTTCCTCGATGGCATCGACGGCCGCCTGGCGCGGATGTTGAAGGCGACCTCCAAATTCGGCGCTCAGATGGATTCGCTGGCCGACATCGTCAATTTCGGCGTTGCCCCGGCTCTGGTGCTCTATGCCTTCCTGCTCGACCGCGCCGGCTCGCCGGGCTGGATCGCGGCACTGCTGTTCGCCATCGCCTGCGGGTTGCGCCTCGCCCGTTTCAACGTGCTCGACGACGAGAAGGGCGATCGCCCCATATGGCAGTCCGAATATTTCGTCGGCGTGCCGGCGCCGGCGGGCGCCGTGCTGGTGATGCTGCCGCTCTATCTCTATTTCCTGCGCACAGGGCTGGAGCCCAGTCGCCCCGCCGCCTTCGTCGCCACCGGCTTCACCATCCTGGTCGCCTTCCTGCTGGTCAGCCGGCTGCCGGTCTATTCCGGCAAAAGCCTAAGGATCCCGGGCGACAGGGTGTTGCCGATCATCCTCGGTGTCGTACTCTACGTGCTCCTGCTGATGACCTATCCTTGGTGCACGCTGACCGCCTCGGTCGCCGGCTACCTGATCTTCCTGCCATTCAGCGTGCGCGCCTATTCGAAGCGCGCCAAGCGCGAGGGCGAGAAAGTGCCGCCCTCCGATATAGGTTAGAAAATTCGCAGAAGTGCTTGATCTGACTCAGGCCGCGACGCCGAGCCCCAGCCTGTCGATCGCCAATTTCCTCGTCGACACATAGTCGGTCTTGCCGGAACCCAGCACCGGGATTTCCTCCACCTTGACGATGTCGTTCGGCACCATCAGTTCGGCTGCGCCCGCCTGTTTGCCGAATTTGCGCAGCTCGTCGGGATTGGCATCGTCGGCGGTAGTGACCAGCACGATGCGCTCGCCGCGTCTCTTGTCCGGCACCGCCACAGCCGCGTGGCGCTCCTCCGGCCACAGCGACTGCACCAGCATCTCGACCGCCCCCAGCGACACCATCTCGCCGGCGATCTTGGCGAAGCGCTTGGCGCGGCCGCGAATGGTGATGAAGCCCTCGCGGTCGACGGCGACGATGTCGCCGGTATCGTGCCAGCCGGTCAGCGGCTGCAACTCACCTGGGCGGTCCGACGTCATGTAGCCCATCATCAGGTTCGGTCCGTCGAGCCACAATTGGCCGGCGTCGGAGATGCCCTCGACCGGCTCCAGCTTCATGCGCATGGCCGGCAGCAGCCGCCCGACCGTGCCGTCGCGGCCATGGATTGCCGTGTTGACGGCAACCACCGGTGCCGCCTCTGTCAGTCCGAACCCTTCGATGATCTCGGCCTGGAAGCGTTCGCGATAGACGCGGCGGGTTTCCGGCTTCACCGCCTCGGCGCCGGCGACGACGAAGCGAAGGCTGGAAAAATCGCCGTCCTTGGCGGTGCGCGCGTAGTTGGCGAGGAACGTGTCGGTGCCGAACATGATGGTCGGTTTCACCTTGCGCGCAACCTCGGGGATGATCTTGTAGTGCAGCGGCGAGGGGTAGAGGAACAGCTTTACCCCGGTGACCAGCGGCAGGATGGTGCCGCCCGTCAGGCCGAAGGAGTGGAACACCGGCAGCACGTTGAGCAGGATGTCGGCCGGCGAGATGGTGATCCGCGCCTCGGCCTGCATGGCGTTAGCGTACAGGTTCTTGTGCGACAGCACGACCGCCTTCGGCGTGCCTTCCGAGCCCGAGGTAAACAGAATCACGGCCGGCTTCGCCGCATCCTGCCGCTGCAGCGGCCAGCGCCACAGCAGAGCGGCGGCAAGCTTGTCCAGCGCGGTAACGCTCTCCCGCACATCCTCCAGCCACAGCAGCTTGGCGCCGCCTTTTTCGACCGCCGCGACGATATCGGCCAGATCGGCCTTCTCGACGAAGGCGCGGGAGGAAATCACGGTCCTTATCACCGCCGTGCGCACGGCCGCGGTGACGCTCGCCGGTCCGGCCGTATAGTTGATCATCGCCGCCACCCGGCCGGCCGACAGAAGGCCGGTGAGCGACAGCACGACGCCGTTGGCATTGGGCAGCATCACGCCGACCGCCTCGCCCGGAGCCGTCACCGCCTCAAAGCGCCTGCCCAGGACGCGGGCGCCGATGAACAGCTTGCGGTAGCTCAGCGCCCCGGAGATCACGTCGTCGATGATGGTATGCGAAGCGCCGACGCGGTCGGCGGCATCGCGCATGGCCAGGAACAGGCCACGATCGAGGTTGGTGCCGAAGAGCCGCGCCTCGGCGACACGGTCGAACAGCGCGTTGGTGTTCGAGGCCTGATCGGGGTTCCGCGCCACCAGTTCGGCGATGGTCATCGGCTCCAGCACGCTGATCGACAGCTGCGGAAACCAGTGTCGTGGCGCCTTGTCCGCGGGTGTCAGCGATACCGGCAGGCCGCGCGCGCCGCCGACGAAGATCGGCACGATCTTGGCATCGGCCTGCATGGCGATGCGGGTGACGGCACGAAACAACCGAAACGTCTTGACGTCAGGCTCGACCGCATCCGGCAGATAGACGGCGAGCCGGCCCTTGCCCCTCAGCACCCGCACCAGCCGGCGGCTGACGAAGAGATGTTCGGCGTTGAAAGCGATGGTACGGCCAAGCTCGCGCCAAGGTTCAAGCCACGGCGAGCGCGCCGAGGCCTCGTCGAGTATGTGCAGTGTGTCTTCCGGCAGCAGCGACAGCATCAGCGCCGGTTCGAAGCGCGATTGATGCGAGATGACGTAGATGACTGGAGTCTGCGCCTTGCGGGCGATCCTGATACGGCTGTCGGCGATCCGGTAGGCGAGCTTGAACGGCACATAGAGCAGCGCCTGGGTAAAGCGCAGGCCGAGGCGGAATTTTTCCACCACGCCGATCAGCAGCCAGGCCAGAACAAGACCCGCAAGCAGCGCCAGTGTCAGGACCATGCCGCGTCTCTCCCAACATTCTTAGCATCTCGGCTCTTTTGCGGCCGCTTCGGCCAGAACCTAGACGATGTGGGAGCAAGGTCAATGCGGAGCTTTTGCTTCCCTTGGTGCGGGAAGCTGCTTGTCATGCCGCCTGCAGCCGTCCACTGATGAAACGAAATTCCTGCGTCTTGCCGCCATAGCCGTAAGCGGCTGCCGGCACTTCATGTACGAAGGCGTAGCTCTCCTCGTGCACGCCGCCCAGCAGACGGCCGAAGGCCGCGAAGATCGCCTTCAGATAGGCCTCCAGCTCAAGCTTGGTGTTGGTGCCGTCGACCACCTTGATATCAAGCCAGAACGTGCTGGTGCCGTGCTCGGCCAGCGACTTGCCGCCGGCGAACCAGTGCTGCGGATCGACATAGGACACGGCAACTGCCGTGATCGTCGGGTCCTTGCGCAGCTGCGTCGCGGTGATTTCGGTGGCCTCCTTTGCGATGCTGGCTGAAAGAGCCGCGTCGGGCTTGCCGGTGACGCTGATGTTGATGATGGGCATTTTTCTTCTCCTTGGCTTGAGCGGCGTCCGATTGCCGTTGAAACAGCCATGCCACCAACTTTAGATCAAAAAAATCGAATTGTTTTTAATTGAAGATTCGATAACATAGAAGTATGGAAACGCTCGATCCCGATCTCCTCCGAACCTTCCTCGCTTTCGTCGACAGCGGCTCACTGGCCCAGGCGGCTGCAAGCATCGGCCGTTCGCCCTCGGCGGTGACCACCCAGATGCAGCGGCTGGAGGAAATCCTCGGCGAGCCGCTGCTGGCGCCGCAAGGGCGAGGGCGCGGCTTGACCCCTGCAGGCGAAGACCTCGTCGGCCATGCCAGGCGAATCCTTGCCACCCATCGCGAGGCCTGGCTGGCGCTCAAGGGGGCGCGCGCTGCCGGACGCGTCGCCATCGGCACGACACAGGATTTCGCCGACAGCGGCCTGCCGGACCTGCTGCGTGCCTTCGCCGGCAGCCATCCACGCGTCAGGATCGAATTGCGGGTCGGCCGCTCCGCCGAACTGGCGCAGGCGCTGCAGTCTGGCGGCCTCGATCTGGCGATCGTTATGCGCCAGGCAGCGGCGTTGGACGAGGTCGGCGTGCTGCGCGAGCCGATGATATGGCTGTGTTCGCAAAAAGGGCTGGCTTCGCGGCAGG
>NZ_RZOL01000256.1:0-8810 GCF_004022985.1 Mesorhizobium sp. M7A.F.Ca.ET.027.02.1.1
CGCGAACCCATCATAAGGGGGAAAACTGTTACCTATCTATCCGGTTCAAACTGTTACCCATCTATCGGCTGGACACCGGCAGGGCAATGAGGGGCAGCACAAGCCTCACTTTCATATTCGCCAAGGCGCCTTACGGCGCCTTGATCTCCATCATGCCGGTGGCGGTGCGGGCCGAATATTGCGGCCGGTACATGTCCTCCACCGTTGCCGCCGGGTGCGCATAGGTACCAGGCGTCACCGCGCGCACGACATAGGCGAGCGTCAGATTGTGGTCATGATCGCCGTCGGCCGGGTTGAACGCCGCGACGAAACGGTCGTCGCGGAATTCGAGATGCGCGGCATCGGTCTGCGCCAGCCACGAGAAGTTCGTCAACTGGGCGCTGGAGACCAGGCCGGGATTGTCGATCTCGAAGCCGGCCGGCAACAGGTCGGTGACCAGCAGGCGCGACGGCCATTTGTTCTGCTCGTTGACCTTGAGCACGACGACATAGCGTTCGTTCTGCGTCGCCTCGGTGACATTGGCCTCGGTGCCGTCGAGCTTGTAGTAGGTGCGGTTGATGGTGAAGCCGTCGCCGCCGGCCGGCAAGGGCTGGACCGGCGACGCCACGGTGGTGACGACGGCCTGCAGCGGGGTCTTGCCGGTGTTGGCGATGGTCAGCGGGCTGTCGGCCAGGTCAGAGCCTTCCGCCTGGTTGGAGTAGCCGCCGGAATGCGCCGCGCCATTGACGGCCAGCGTGATCGTATCATTGCCCTCCTTCAGCGCGCGGGCCGCCAGCAGCATCCAGGATTCGTCCTGGGTGGTGGTCCAGCGGGCTTCCGCGCGTTCCCTGGTCACCAGCTTGATCAGTTCCGGCACGATTGTCGGCACCGGCTTCGATTCCGCCGCCAGCGCCAGCATCGCCGCGCCATCACGCAGCCGCGAACCGTAGTCGGAGCGGTAGTAGTCGTAGTCGGTGGTCGACTTTGCCAACTGCAAGGCGGTCTTGAAGGTGGCTTCGGCGCGCGGTGTATCGCCGTAGAGCGCCAGGCTTGCCGCCAGCTGGGCAACGGCCATCGGGCTTGAGAAAGCTTCGAGTTGGGTATCCGCATAGTAGCGCAGGTCGCCGATCGAGGCCTTCTTGTTGCGGGCCAGAACGTAGAGGGCGTAGGCGATCTCGCTGCCACGGTCCTGGACGCTCTGGTCGTAGCCGAGCGAGTTCTGCAAATTGCTCAGCGCCTGGTTCATGGCCAGGCTCGGCACGTCGTATTTCTGCTCGCGCGCCCTGGTCAGGAAGTCGGTGACATAGGAATCAAGCCACAGATCGCCGGAGCCCGGACCCCACAGGCCGAAGCTGCCGCCCGAGGCCTGATAGCTCAGAACCTTATAGATGGCGTCCTGGATGCGGCCATGGATATCGGGATCGCTGGCCATGCCGACGCCGGAAGCCAACTCATTGACGTAGAGAAGCGGCATGGCGCGGCTGGTGGTCTGCTCGGCGCAACCATAGGGGTAGCGGTCGAGCGTCATCAGCAGCGACGGCACGTCGAAGGCGGCGGCCTGCGAAACGCCGACACTGACGGAGGCGCCGTTGAGCAGGCTGGCTGCCAGCAGTTCCTTGTCGACGCGCAGCGCGCCGCCATTGCCCTTGAGGTCGACCACCAGCCGGGTGGTCACCGGCAATTGCGCCGGGCGCACCGGCACATAGAGCGTCTGCTCGACCCTGGTGCCGTCGGCATGGGCAAGCTTGATGGTGAGCGAGGCATTGCCGGCCGTCTGAGCGACCAGCGGCACGGTCAGCGTCTGGCGCTTGCCCTGGGCGAGCGTCAGCTTCTGGGGCAGGGGCTTGTCGCCGGTCGACAGGTCACCCGTTGTTTCGATCGAGAACGCATAGTCGCCGGCCGGACCATCGGTGTCGGCGACGTCTAGGCGCATGACGGCGGCGTCACCAGGCGCCAGGAAGCGTGGCAGGCCAGCGGTGATCACGATGGGATCGCGCACGATGACATCGGACTGGGCGTGGCCGACCGCATCCTTGGTCCAGGCGACGGCCATGACGCGCACGGTGCCGTTGAACTGCGGGATGTCGAAGTCGACGCGCGCCTTGCCGTCGGCATCGAGTTCGACGATGCCGGAGAAGAAGGCGACCAGTTTTTCGGTCGGCGGGTTGCCTTGCGCCTGCATGTTGGCGCCGTCGCCGCCGGTCCGGAGCTTGCCGGTATTGCCGAGCGAGCCATCGATCAGGCGGCCGTATATGTCGCGGATTTCCATGCCCAGCATGCGCTGGCCGAAGAACCAGTTCTCCGGATCCGGCGCCTTGTAGTTGGTCAGGTTGAGGATGCCGACATCGACGGCGGCAACCATGACGTAGGCATTGCTTCCCGGCTGCACGCCGGCGACCGAAACCGGGATCGACAGCTGCTGGCGCGGCATGGTCTTGTCCGGCGGCGTCAAGGTGATGGCGAGCTTCTTCGAGCCCGGATCGACCTTCAGCCATTTCACGCCGATGGCGCGGGCCGGCATGCGCGTTTCCTGCGCATCGCCCGGCCTGAAAAGCGTTGCCGTGACATAGGCACCGGCACCCCAATCGTCGCCGACCGGTATGTCGACCGTGCTGCCGCCGGCCGGCACGGATGCCGTGACGGTCTTCAACAGTTTGTCGGAACCGATGTTGATGAGAAGTTCGCCGGCAAAATGCGGCGAGACTTTCAGCTTGGCCACTTCGCCGGCGGCATAATTGTCCTTGTCGAGGGCGATTTCGAGGCCGTCAGGCGTTTCGGTGGTGGTCGAGGAGACATACCAGCCGGCATCGAACTCGTAGCTTGTCGCCGGTCCCTCGGGATCCGATGTTTCGACCTCGAGGCGATACTGACCCCAATCGACCGGCACGGAGACCGTCGCGTCGCCGTCGGCGCTGAGGTCGACCTGACCGTTGGCGATCGACTTGGTGAAGGTGACCGGCTCGTAGTTCCAGGAATTGTTGGAGCGGTACCACTGGTAATTGCGTTCGACCTTGACCAGCGTCCACTGCGCGCCTTTCAGCGCCTCGCGCTTGCCGTCGGGATCGACGGCGATCAGGCTGAACTTGGCGGTGCCGCCCTGGGGCACTTCATTGTCCGCGAAATCCGGACGGATGCCGATCATATGGCCTTGCGGGCGGATGCCGATGTTGAGCGAACGCTCGATGGCGCGGCCGCCGGTTTCGCGCATCCTCACCGTCACCTTGGCGTCGACCAGCTTGGTGGTCGAGGGCAGTTGGTCGACGGAGACCGGGAAGGTCACCTTGCCGTCATCGCCAACCACCGGCAGACCGGCGAGGGGGGTGACCGTGGGTTCGGCCGACTGCTCGTCGGCAAGACCGAAGGAAAAGCCCTGGAAACGGTCCCAGTGGCGCGACGTCGACAGCGTCAACTCGCCTTCCAGCGCCAGGCCCGCCGCCGGCGCGCCATAGAGGAAGCGGCCGTCAATGTCGATGTTGGCGGTTTCGCCCTGGGTGATTTCCTGCTTGTCGGCCTTCATATCGAATTCGATGCGATCCGGCACGAAATCCTCGACCAGGAACATCTGGCTGGCCACCGCCGGCTGCTTGGGATCGGTGTAGATCGACACCGACCAGGTGCCTCGCATGGCGTTGGGTTCGAGCGGCAGGTCGACGGCATGGCCACCGGCCGAAGCGCCGTCACTGACGATGCGGCGGCTTTCGACACCGTCGGGGCGCGAGAAGACGAAGGTCAGCGGCAGGTTCTCGACCGCCTTGGCGGCGCCGTCGCGGGCAAGGGCCGCGACATGGACATCCTCGCCGGCACGGTAGATGCCGCGTTCGGTCCAGGCATAGACGTCCAGGGCTCCTGGCGCCGCGCGCCCGGTGACGCCGCGGTCGGACAGATCGAAGCCGGCCCGGCCCATGTCGAGGAAGACGAAATCATTGTCGCCCTGCTTGGCCATCAGCACGGCCGGCACCATGCCGCCGTCGCCGCGCGTCAGGCCGGGGTTGAAGACGGCATGGCCATCGGCATCCGATGTCGCCGTGCCGAGAACCTCATTGTTCCTGGCAACCAGCGTCAGTTCGGCGCCGGCGATCGGCTTGGCGCTGCCCAGCGAACGGGCAAAGACATTCAACCCATCCTGGCCGGTATAAGTCGACAGGCCGATGTCGGAGACGACGAACCATTGCGTGGCCATCGAATTGTAGTCGTCGCTCTTGTCATTGACGGCCTGCGCGGTCAGCACATAGACGCCGGGCTTGCGCTGCGGCAGCGCCTCGTCAACCGGGAAGGAGGTGGTGACCTCCTTGTTGAGATCATTGGCGATGTCGAGCTGGCCTTGCCAGACCGGCGCGCCCATCTGCTCGGAAATGTTGGAGATGTCGTAGCCGTCGAGCTGGTGCAGGAACTGGTAGCCCGACAGAAGCTGGGCCAGCGAACGATCGCCGATGCGGTAGAGCTTCATTTCGGCGGCGTTCATGTTGACGGTGACGATCGGAATGCCGCGGCGCGCGCCGGCCGGCAGCACGAAGCTGTCACCGGTGAAGCGGGCGGACGGTGCGCGGTCCTGCACATAGATCGACAGCACCACCGGGGCCGCGGTCACCTCGCCGATTGCCGCCGGCAGGCCGGCGCGGAAAGTGACGTCGTAGTGCTGGCCATGCTCCAGTCCTTCGACGCAGATTTGCTTGTCCTTGGCCTCGACGCCCTTGGGCGGCGCGTTGTCGACGGTGACGAACTGCGCGTAGTCGACGCCGGTCTTGACCAGATCCTCGGAGAATTGCGCGCAAATGCGCGGCGCGCTGGTGTCGGCGTCGATGGTGTGGTCGATAACGCGGAAACCCTTGCGGGCCTTGAGATCGGCATAGTCGGCCTGGACCGCCGGCGAAGGGTTCAGGGCAAGGCTGGCTTCATAGGCCTGCAGCGCCGGCCGGTAGAGATCGCGCTTGTCGAGCCCGTTGCCGAGCAGCGCCAGCACTTCGGCGCGCGTCTTGGTGGTGCGCAGCAATTTATAGGCATTGAAAGAGGCCGACGTGCTGTTCGCCGGCAAAGTGGAGGCTTCGGAGGTGCTTGCGGCAGGCTGCACGGCCAGCGTTTCACGCGCCAGGTTAAGCCAGAGCTGGCCATCATCGGGCAGCACCGAGACCGCGGCCTCGTATTTCAGCATGGCGGAGCGGTGATCCCCGGTCAGCACGGCCTGTTCGGCGGCGTTCAGCAAGGCAGCCATGCCTTCGGTCGGCTTGTCATAGGCCGGGCCGAGCAGCTTGTTGCGGTATTGCTGGGCCTGATCGGCCATCCAGTTGGGGAAGAAAGCGAGTTCCGGCGGCGCGCCGATATCAGGATCGCCATCGATGTTGACGACCTTGCCCGCGACCGCGCCGTTGAAGGTTTTCAGCTGGTTGTAGTCGGATTTGAGGAAGCACCATTTGGCTTTTTTGTTGTAAGTGAAGGCGCGGCAGGCCGGGTCTCCCAGGCATGTCGTCTTGCACTGGTCGATTGTCACATTCTGGTCGGACCTGAGATCAAAGCCGAAATAATCGGAATTGTCCGTTGTCGCGATCCGCCGGGCCTCGGCCGCTTGCGCGGCGCTGCTCCAGGCCAGGACATTGGCCCAGGCGAGAAACAGAAGAATCAGGATAGACAGACCACGAGCCGCGCGCATTGCCATAACACCCCTCCAGACACAGCTGACGTCCGGGCATGATCAAGCTTCAGTCAGGCTTGTCAACACAAGGACGCGGCAGGGTTCCGCCTGCCAACGGTTTCCTTTCCGGCCGATCACCGGTAGTACCTCCATAGGACAGGGGATCACGCTTTCTTGCGGCGACGCAAAAGGTGTGAATTCCAAGCCCGCCCTATTTCAGACAATTGGATTGTGGCCCCTTTACGAGCGCTTCAGAACTTCATTCCAGTTTTAGTTTTGTGATCTAGGTTGTCTTAATGCCGGCGCATGAAGAGCAGATGTCAGGAGGTCGCGCGCCAGGGCGTGCGCTTCCGCGCGCCCTGCTGTTGGCCATGATGTGCTCGACCGTGCTCGTCGCCGAATCGCGCCCGTCGGTCGCTTTCGAGCTTTTCGGCATCAAGCTGTGGGGGTCGTCCAGCGACGAGGATGCCGATATCGTCGATCCCCTGCGTTACGCCGTGACCATTTCCGCCCCCGACGCCGACAAGGATCTGGTCAAGAAGCTCGAAAATGCCTCTGCGCTGAAGAGTGACGAGGAGCGTCCGGTTTCCGGTTCGCTCGGACTGATGGCCAAGGCGCGCAGCGACCGCGAACAGCTTGTCGCCGCGCTCTATGCCGATGCCCGTTACGAAGGCGTCGTCACCGTCACCATCGACGGCAAGCCGCTCGACGATTTGCCGCCGGATGCCGAATTCAACGGGCCGCAGCCGGTTCCCGTGGTCATCGACATTGCCAGCGGGCCGAAATTCACCTTGGGCAATATCCACCTTGAGGGCGACGCAGCGGGGCTGATGAGCGCCGATTACGGCTTGATATCAGGCGGCGATGCGGGATCCGGCGCTGTGCTCAAGGCCGAGGCGCTGATCGTGCGGACGCTGAAGGAGCAAGGCAGGCCGCTGGCAGAGGTGACGGACCGGCAGATCGTCGCCGACCACGCTACTTCGACGCTGGACGTGACGCTGACGGTCGCCGCTGGGCCGGTCGCCGGCTATGGCGACACAACGGTGGAAGGCACCGAAAAGGTCGACCGCGACTTCACCGAATACATGACCGCCCTCAAGCGCGGCCGGCAGTACTCGCCGCAAGAGATCGATGACGCGCGCGACCGGCTGCTGGCGCTCGAGGTCTTCAACAGCGTGACGTTCAAGGAAGCCGACACGCTCGATGCCGACGGCAACATTCCGATCGGCGTCCAGGTCAGCGAGCGCAAGCCACGCTATTTCGGCGTCGGCGGCACCTTCTCCAACACCGAGGGGCTGGGCCTGGAAGGTTATTGGGGCCACCGAAATTTGTTCGGCCGGGCCGAGAAGCTGCGCATCGACGGCAAGATCAGCGGCATCGGCAGCAACGATCTCGGCGAGCTCAACTACAATGCCGGCATCATGTTCGAAAAGCCGGGCGTGATCGGGCCGGCATCGAAGTTCTTCGCCGGCGTCAAGACGGTACTCGAACATCCTGACGCCTATGACCATTTCTCGGTCAAGGGCAGCACCGGGCTGTCCTACGAGCTGACCAAGAAGCAGACGGTTTCCGCCGAGGTGGCGCTCGACTATTCCCGCATCCACGACGCTTTCGGCAAGCACAAATACCTGATCGCCAGCATTCCGCTGCAATATGTCTATGACAACCGGGACAACCGGCTGAACCCGACAAGCGGCTTCCGGGTGCTGGCCTATGCCGAGCCCAGCTACGACATTTTGAGCGGTGCGGCGTTCCTGAAGCTGAGGGGCGAAGGGTCGGCCTATCAGTCGCTGGACTCGGCTTCGAAGTTCGTGCTGGCCGAACGTGTCGCCCTCGGTTCGATCGTCGGCACCAGCCTCGAACATGTGCCAGCCGACCGGCGCTTTTATTCCGGGGGCGGTGGCTCGGTGCGCGGCTATGCCTATCAGGGCATCGGACCCAAGGACTTCACCGGCCAGCCGATCGGCGGCCTGTCCTTCTTCGAAACCTCGGTCGAGATGCGCATCGCCATCACCGATACGATCGGCATCGTGCCGTTCGTCGACGCCGGCACCGTATCGACCAAATCGGTTCCCGATTTCTCCGATGTCAAGGTCGGCGCCGGCGTCGGCCTGCGCTATGTCACGCCGTTCGGGCCACTGCGCATCGATGCCGCCGTGCCGCTCAACCGCGATCCGGGCGACCCGCGTTTCGGCATCTATGCCGGCATCGGGCAGGCATTCTGAGCGATGAAAACAGTCTGGCGCGTCCTCCGCATTGTTCTCTACACGCTGCTGATCGTGGTTGCGGGAGCGATCGGCGCGCTCGTGGTGCTGACCAAGACCGAGCGCGGCCGCGACAATCTCGCCGGCATCATTTCGCGGCTGGCTTCGAACGACGACCGCAAGATCACGGTCAGCGGCATAGACGGCATCTGGTCCGGAGCGCTCAGCGTCGACCATGTCGTGCTGGAGGACCGCGAGGGCGCCTGGCTGGTGGCGCGCAAGGTCGCCGTGGACTGGTCGCCGCTGGCGCTGCTGTCGAAAAACTTCAACGCCGACCGTATCGCTGCCGAGCGTATTGAACTGGCGCGATTGCCGGTGGCCAGCACGCAGCCAGCGCCGAGCGGGGGCACGACGACGCTGCCGGTTTCCATTGACATCAAGCAGATCGATCTGCCCGAGATCGCGCTTGGCCAGCAACTGGCCGGCAGCGGCATCGCCGAGCTTGCGGCCAAGGGATCGGTCAAGGCCGATGCCGCGCCACTGGCGGTCGAGACGGTGCTCAACATCACCCGCCATGACGGCAAGCAAGGGGATGTCGACGCCAAGATCCACTTTGCGCCGGCGGACAACAGGCTCGATCTCGACCTGAGGGCCTCGGAGCCGGCAGGCGGCATCATCGCCAATCTGCTCAAGCTGCCCGATACGCCACCGGTCGACATAAATGTCTCGGGCACGGGGCCGCTCGCCAATTGGAACGGCATCGGCACGTTCTCAGTCGACGGCAAGATCGTCACCCAGCTGACGGGTCGCCACCAACTGACCGACAAGGGCAATCATATCGAGGCCAAGGGCGACGGCGATTTCGCTCGCTTCCTGCCTGAGAATTTCAAGCCGCTGTTTGCCGGCAAGACCAGTTTCGACATTGCCGGCACCGCCACATCGGCCGGTGGCGTCAGTGTCGACCGCGCCAACATCGACAGCGATGCGGTGCACGGCACCGC
>NZ_RZOL01000257.1:0-8761 GCF_004022985.1 Mesorhizobium sp. M7A.F.Ca.ET.027.02.1.1
CCCAGTGGCCATGCATCGGCATGCCGAACAGGCGGCCGGGCCGCACTCGCTCAACGCCTATTTCGATTCCGCCATCGCGGCCGGCCGGTGCACCCTCGAACAGGCGCGGATGGACGATCGCCGCCCCGGCATAGATCAGCCCCGCCGGGTCGCCTTGCGAACGCCGCAAGCCGCCATCCGGCGCCACCAGGAAATCGGTGCTGCCGCAGTGTCCGGTCGCCTGTTGGAGATCCGCCAGCATCAGCAGAATATCCATTTTCGCCGCGTCCCATGCAAGGGCGAGGCGCTGGAGATTGAGAGGACCGTCATCGATCCAGAACGTGTCGGCGTTGAGGATGTAGAAGGGCTGATCGCCCAGTTCGGGCAACGCCTTGACGATGCCGCCGGCGGAATCGAGCAGTTGTTCGCTCTCGTCAGAAATGACGATGTTTGGCGCGCGGCGGGCAGTGACATGGGCGACGATCTGTTCGGGAAAGTAGTGGACGTTGACCACGGCCTTCGCGACGCCGGCGGCGGCCAGGCTGTCGAGGCTCCAGTCGAGCAACGTCTTGCCGGCAATCTTGACCAGTGGCTTGGGAATGGTGTCGGTGATCGGCCGCATGCGTTTGCCAAGCCCGGCGGCAAGTACGATGGCGGTGTCCGGTCTTGCTGTCACAGCGCTCGCTCCTCCAGCAAACCGTGGGCGTCGTAGAACTCGCGCAGGCTTGCCAGCGCCGGATGAGACAGAGCCCGGCGCAGATAGTCGCGGATGCGCGGCAGGTGCTTCAGATAATAGGGCTTGCCGTCGCGTTTTTCGAGGCGAACGAAGATACCGAGTATCTTGGAGTTTCGCTGCGCCGCCATGACGGCGTAGGATTCCAGGAAGCTTGCTTCGTCGAAAGCCCCGGCTGCGTGGCGCGCCGTGACATAGGCATCCAGCGTCTGTTTCTCGATCTCGGGCGAGATGGTGACCCGCGCGTCCATAGCGAGCGAGGCGACGTCATAGGCGCAAGGGCCGATCAGCGCATCCTGGAAATCGACAATGCCCAATCGATCATGCCCTGAACGGTCGCCGCGCCAGATGATGTTGGGCGAATGGAAGTCGCGCAGCATCAGCGTGACCTCGCGGCCCTGCAGCCGGTCGAGGAGTGCGTTCCATTGCTTGTGGTAGCCGGCGCGCAAGCTGTCGCTTGCCGGGCTGCCCGATATCGCCGGCACGTACCAATCGACCAGCAGATCGGCTTCGATCATCATGGCATCGCGGTCGAAAGGCGGCACATCGTGGAAGCCGCCTTGCCCTGTTTCCAGGCGCTGCGGCCAGGCCCTGCCATGCATCATGGCCAGCAGCTCGACCGCCGCTGCGCAACGCTCGGCCAGCGGCTGGCCATCGCCGCCGAGGAAACCTTCGGAACCAAGATGTTCGAGCAGCAGGAAACCTTGCTCCTGGTCCTCGGCATGGATTTGCGGAACGCTGACGCCACCTTCCTTCAAGGCGCGGTCGATGGCGACGAAGGCGGAGACCGACTGAGCGGTATGCGCGATCTCGGCATAGGGCTTGCCGTCGCGCACAGGCGGACCGAGAACCAGCCGTGGCGAGTTCATCAAGACCCGAGGCTTTTGGTCCGGCAACGAAACGATCTCGTAGGAGCGGGCCGAAGCATCGCCGATGAAATGGCGGCGCTGCGCTTCCCCCCAGCCGGCGTTCACAAGAAAGTCGCGCATGGCCAGCGATCGTGCCGCCCGATCGAAGGCATCACCCTGGCCTGACAATCGCGCCAGCCGGCCGTCGCCATGCTGGACGAGCTCGATCAGGACCGTGGTTTTCGGCAGATGGGCTTCCGCCCGTTCCGGCCATTCGACCAAAGCAGCACCCTGCGCCAGGGCTTCGTCGAACCCAAGCTCATCGAGCTCGTCCGCCGAGGACAGGCGGTATAGATCGAAATGATGGACCGGAATGCGGGTGTCGTAGCTCTGCACCAGCGTGAAGGTCGGACTCGGAACCTCGAGGCCGGCATCGTCGGCCAAGGTCCTGATCAAGGCCCGCGCCAGCGTCGACTTGCCGGCGCCGAGATCGCCCTTGAGGGCAAGCACGTCGCCTGGGCGCAGCGACAGCGCAAGATCCTCGCCCAGCCGCGCTGTGTGTGTTTCGTCGGCGAGTAAACGCTCCAGCACCAATCCCGTCATCGAGCGCGCTACTCGGCCGCGGCGCGGATGCCCGGCATGTCTGGAAAGGTGCAGATGACGGTCGTGCCCTTGTCCTTGCCGGTTTCGATGCGAACGCTGCCGCCATGCAG
Source organism: Mesorhizobium sp. M7A.F.Ca.ET.027.02.1.1 (assembly GCF_004022985.1). Classification (NCBI taxonomy): domain Bacteria; kingdom Pseudomonadati; phylum Pseudomonadota; class Alphaproteobacteria; order Hyphomicrobiales; family Phyllobacteriaceae; genus Mesorhizobium; species Mesorhizobium sp. M7A.F.Ca.ET.027.02.1.1. The sequence goes on from NZ_RZOL01000257.1 coordinate 2,274, forward strand.
CTCGACGAAGCTCTTGACGATCGACAGGCCGAGGCCGGCGCCGCGCCGGCGGCCGCCATTGGCGCGCGGCTCGAAACGGCGGAACACCGAATCGAGCACATCCGGCGGCATGCCGGGACCATCGTCATGAACCGAGAATTCCACCCCATCCGCCAGATGGCGGCATGTGAGCCGGATGATGCTGGCTTCCGGGGCGTAATTGGCGGCGTTGCTGAGCAGATTGTAGAGGATCTGGCGGACGCGGACCTCATCGCCGTGAAACGTCTTCGGCGCCGCGATGGCGTCCACCTGGAGACTGATCGAATGCTCTTCCAGCCGGTCGGCCACCAGTTCGGCCGCAGCGGCGATGGTGCGATCGACCTGCACCTCGGAAATGTCGAGCTGCATGATGCCGGCGTCCACCGTCGCCAGGTCGAGGATATCGTTGACGATGGTGAGCAGGACCGCGGAGGACGAGCTGACATGCTCGACATATTCGCGCTGCTTCTGCGTCAGCGGACCGGTCGTGGGCTGCGACAGGAGTTCGGTGAAGCCGATAATGTTGGTCAGCGGCGAGCGCAGTTCATAGGAGACGTGCTGGACGAATTCGTTCTTGAGCTGGTCGGATTTTTGCAGCGCCTCGTTCTTGTCCTTCAGCGCCCGCTCTACATGGACGCTGTCGGTCACGTCGACGAAGGTCATCATCACCTGCCCGTTGGGCAGCGGGATCATGGCGTAACTCAGCACATTGCCGTTGTTGAGCTCGGTCTGTCCGTGGCGGTCGCGGCGCTCGTCGTCAAAGCCGGTGATGGCGGCAACGAAGCTGGGCCAGGGGCTGTCCGCGGCCTGCCGGTCGCAGAGGTCACGTATCGTCGACACGTGGACACTGGGCTTGGCCGCTTCACCGCTCAATCCCCAGAGAGTGGCAAAGGCAGGATTCGACAGCCGGAGCCTGCCGTCGGGTCCGAACACCGCCACGCCTTCGGCAAGATTGTCGAGCGTCTCGCCCTGAACCCGCACGGCTGTCTGGTAGCGGCTTTCGAGGTCCATCTTCTCGGTCAGGTTCTCGAACACCCAGGTCACGCCGCCCTTGGGCTGCGGATTGGCGACGACGCGAATGGTCTTGCCATCCGGCAGATGCCACCAATGTTCCTGGGATTCGACGGCGCGATAGGCGCCGAGCAGGCCTTCCTTCCAGCGGCGCCATTCAGGCTGTTCGGCGATCTTGCCTTCGCTGCGCAGCCGGTCGAGCAGCAAGGCATTGTCGGGTGCGCTGTGCAGGAAGCCGGCGTCCAGCCCCCAAAGCTTCTGGAAGGCTTGATTGAAGAACCGCAGCTTCTCGTCGGTGTCGAAAATGGCGACTGCCGTGTTGAGCTGGTCGAGCGTGTCGGCGTGGCTTCGCACCGTCCGTTCGTATTCGCCGCGAACGGCCTCAATGGCACTGGTGTCACAGGCAAGGCCGGCCGAGCCATCGCTGCCGGCGAAATCGGTGACCGCGAACACACGGCGGTCACCTTCGATCACGGTGGACAGCGACTGCTCGAAAACCGGATGCGTCTTGTGCTGGGCGGCAATCGCATCGCGCGCCTGGCCGCCGAGGAACTCTTTTTTCTCCCGGACCGCGGCTTCGGCATTTTCGGCTTCGACGGCATCGGCATAGGCGCGGTTGACCCACTTCAGCCCGCCACCCTCGCCGCGGAGCCATGCCGGCATGTTCAGCGCGTCGAGCAGGCCGATCATCGTGTCGTGGTCGGCGGCCAGCCGCTGGTTCTCGATCTTCAGCCTGGCCTGGCTGCGCTGCGTCTCCGAGAGCGAGACGAAACGCACGAGCACATGCGCGGCACTCTTGCGGCCATGCACTTCGAGCGGCGCACCGGCCTGCGATTCGATGACGAGGTCGAAGGGTTTGGCCTTCTCGCGCAATCCCGCGACGGCATGTTCGAGTGCCGCCGCCGAACGCGGCATCAGCCAGCGGCCGAAAGCGAGAAAAGCGGCCCTATCCTCGGGAGCGCCGCTTTCGACGGGCAATGTGCCGATAAGCTCGGGCTTCTTGTTTTCCGCGGCCCAGACGACCACGCGCTGGTCACGGAGATTGAGCAGCGCCTCGGAGCGGCGGAGCGCCGCGTTGATGTCGGCGAGGCGGCTCCTGAGTTCGACATTCTCCGCCGAGGTGCGGGCTCTTTCGCGGATGAGAACGATGGCCGATATCAGTGCGGCACCCGTCACGCCGACGAACACGGCAAGCTGCATGACCTCGATGGCGCTCACCGACAGTCCCGCGACGCTGGCAGCAGCGGTTTCGGCATGCGCGACGGCGCCAGCCAAGGGGCCCGCGAGCGCGGAGGTGGCAAGGAATGTCGACGCACGGGCGCGCCAGGACAGGCTCCCGCCTTCCAGGGCGGAGCCAGCAATCCCCGAATCGTCATGGCCGCCGGAAACGGCCCGTCCCGCTCTGTGCGGGTGTTGCCCCGGCATGTCTTGGTCCTCTCCGCCGCCTGAATGCAAGACCGCCCTGATGCGTGCCTCTCTTGACCCTCTCGGGCTGGAAGCATCGCCGAATCACCTGACAATAACCCCTCGCCGAATCGCCGTGAAGGCTGATGGCGCGCAAAAATAAGGCCGGGCGAAAAGTCAATCGCCCGACCTCAATATCTGGTAGTAATTTTAGCTTTGGTTAATAGCGGTAGTGTTCCGGCTTGAACGGGCCCTGCGGCGTGACGCCGATATAGGCGGCTTGTTCACCCGACAGTTCGGTCAGACGGGCGCCGAGCTTGTCGAGATGCAGGCGCGCGACCTTTTCGTCGAGATGCTTGGGCAGGACATAGACCTGGTTCTCGTACTGGCCGGGCTTGGTGTAGAGTTCGATCTGCGCCAGCACCTGGTTGGTGAAGGATGCCGACATGACGAAGCTCGGGTGGCCTGTGGCGTTGCCGAGATTGAGCAGCCGCCCTTCCGACAAAAGGATCATCCGCTTGCCGTCCGCGAAGGTGATCATGTCGACCTGCGGCTTGACGTTGGTCCATTTCAAATTGCGCAGCGCGGCGACCTGGATCTCATTGTCGAAGTGGCCGATGTTGCCGACGATGACCATGTCCTTCATCGAGCGCATATGGTCGAGGGTGACGACATCCTTGTTGCCGGTGGTGGTGATGACGATGTCGGCGGTGGGGGCCGCATCTTCCAGCGTGACGACTTCAAACCCGTCCATCGCCGCCTGCAGCGCGCAAATCGGATCGACCTCGGTGACCTTGACGCGGGCGCCGGCGCCCTTGAGCGAGGCCGACGAGCCCTTGCCGACGTCGCCATAACCGCACACGACAGCGACCTTGCCGGCCATCATCGTGTCGGTGCCGCGGCGGATGCCGTCGACCAGCGATTCCTTGCAGCCATATTTGTTGTCGAACTTCGACTTGGTGACCGAGTCGTTGACGTTGATGGCGGGGAAGGGCAGCAGGCCCTTCTTCTGCAGCTGATAGAGCCGGTTGACGCCGGTGGTCGTCTCTTCGGTGACGCCGCGGATCGCCGCCTTCTGCTTGGTGAAGAAGCCGGGCGAAGCCTTCAGGCGCTTCTTGACCTGGGCATAGAAGTATTCCTCTTCCTCGCTCTGCGGGTTGGACAGCACGTCCTCGCCGGCCTCGGCGCGGGCGCCGATCAGGATGTACATGGTGGCGTCGCCGCCATCATCGAGGATCATGTTGGAGAGGCCGCCGTCGGCCCACTGGAAGATCTTGTCGGTGTAGTCCCAATACTCCTCCAGCGACTCGCCCTTGACGGCAAACACCGGGATGCCGGCTTCGGCGATGGCCGCGGCCGCATGGTCCTGGGTCGAGAAGATGTTGCAGGAGGCCCAGCGGATATCGGCGCCCAGCTCCTTCAGCGTCTCGATCAGCACCGCCGTCTGGATCGTCATGTGCAGCGAGCCGGTGATGCGCGCGCCCTTGAGCGGCTGCTTGGGACCGAATTCCTCACGGCAGGCCATCAGGCCCGGCATTTCGGTTTCGGCGATCTCGAGTTCCTTGCGGCCCCAGCCGGCAAGCGAGATGTCGGCGACCACATAGTCCTTGCTACCCGTCATGGCAGTACTCCGATGCGAATGTTGTGCTTGCGAATTTGTTGCGGACACGCCCGCGCCGGTCGGCGCGTCGAAGGGCGCGAATTGCCGGCCTGACTAGCAGATCGGAGCAAGGACGACAATGGGATATAAAGAAATCTTTATCCCTGCATGTCTCTCAGACACGCATCGGCGCTCTACCTGATCAGCATTCCTCGCCAAAGCGGGACGCCACCAGCTGCTCCAGGGCGTCGATGACCTGCCGGGCTTCCGGTCCGCTGGCGGTGACGCGGATCGAATAGCCGGGGCTTGCCGCCAGCATCATCAGGCCCATGATCGAGGTGCCGCCGACCTTGACGCCATCCTTCTCGACATGCACCGAGGCATCGAAGCCGCTGGCCAGCTGGACGAACTTCGCCGAAGCGCGCGCATGAAGGCCACGTTGGTTGATGATGGGAAAATCCCGGACAATTTGGTCTTTTTCCGGGGACAGCGCGGTCATTTGCTGCTCAGGAGCTGGCTGGCGACATTGATGTATTTGCGGCCGGCGGCCTGAGCCTCATCGAGCGCGGCGGCCATATTGTCGCCCTTGCGGATCGAGGAGAGCTTGATCAGCATCGGCAGGTTCATGCCGGCGATCACCTCGGTGCGGCCGGATTCCATCACCGAGATGGCAAGGTTGGAGGGCGTGCCGCCGAACATGTCGGTCAGCACGATGACGCCGGCTCCGGTGTCGACACGGGCAACAGCGTCGACGATGTCGCGGCGACGCTGCTCCATATCGTCGTCGGCACCGATCGCCACGGTTTCGAAATTGTCTTGTGGCCCGACGACATGTTCGACGGCATGTCGGAACTCGGTGGCCAGTTGACCGTGCGTTACAAGCACGAGTCCGATCATTCTTTGGTGGCTCCCGTCATCGCCGCTTCACAGGCGCATTTTATGCTCGCCAGCCAATCCAGGCGGCGGGAGCGCTATCTTGTCGACGCACGGCCCGTTGACAAGCCCAAAATTGCGCAGGCACATGCCATTTTGACGCATTGCAGCAAAAAACCCGGAACGGATCATAGAAAAGGCGCGATCGACAGCCGCGCCATCACGGCCGGCAAGACCGCTGGGACATTGCGTTCGACCACGTCGACCCGCGGCACCAGGCAGCCGGCGATGCTGCTTGCGGCATCCTCCTGGAAGCGCACCGCTTCGCCGGCCGGCACCAGGCGGACATGGAGGTCGACGAGGCCTGCCGGCTCGAATGGCAGAGGTCGGGGGCCGAGCCCCGGCACCTCGGCGAGGCCTTCTATGGCGGCGGGAGCGCGGCACAGCAGTCGCCCGGCATGCGCCTCGACGAAGAGCTGATCGTCACCGACGAGCCGCGCGAACGATCCGCGATGGCGACAATGGTCGATGAGCGCCAGCGCCAGCGTCGTCTTGCCCGAACCGGAGGCTCCGGTGACGAGAATGCCGCGCTCGCCGATCAAAACCATTGTCGCGTGAATGTTTTCAGGCTGCATGGCTGGACCAGGCGTGGTTGGGATTCATGCTCTCAGCCTTCGGCCGGCAATGTCACCACGAAACGAGCGCCCTTGATCTCGCCGGGTTTGGTGCCGGGGATGTTCTCGGCGGTGAGCGTGCCGCCATGGGCCTCGACGATCTGCCTGGATATCGACAGGCCAAGCCCCGAATTCTGGCCGAATGCCTCGCCGGCCGGCCGGTCGGTGTAGAAGCGTTCGAAGATGCGGTCGATGTTGTCGGCCCGGATGCCGGGGCCATTGTCGTCGACGGTGACGATGTTGAACTTGCCGGCACGCGCCAGCGACAGGCTGATGTGGCCATGGTCCTCGGGAACGAAGGAACGGGCGTTCTCGATCAAATTGGTGATGACCTGGCCGATGCGCAGATCATGCCCGACGACGACGTAGCCTTTGACGCCTTGCGGCAGTTTGGCCGCCTTGAACTCGATCTCGACCGCCTTCTTGTTGCGCGTCGCTTCGCGCGAAACGGCGACTAGATCGGTGATGAATTTCTTCAGGTCGACGGTCCCGGCATCTTCACGCGCGAGTTCCGCGTCCAGGCGCGATGCGTCGGAAATATCGGTGATGAGCCGGTCCAGCCGCCTGACATCGTGCTGGATGATATCCATCAGCCGGCCGCGCGAATCGTCGTTCTTGGCCAGCGGCAAGGTTTCCACCGCGCTGCGCAGCGACGTCAGCGGGTTCTTCAACTCATGCGACACGTCGGCCGCAAAGCTTTCAATTGCCTCGATGCGGGCGTAGAGCGCGTTGGTCATGTCGCGTATGGCGATCGACAGATTGCCGATCTCGTCCTGGCGGTCGGAAAAGTCCGGGATTTCCTCACGGCTTTTGACGCCGCGCCGCACCCGTACCGCCGCTGCCGACAGCCGGCGCAGCGGGTTGGCGATGGTGGAGGCGAGCAGCATCGACAGGATGGCGGTGACAAG
>NZ_RZOL01000258.1:0-8625 GCF_004022985.1 Mesorhizobium sp. M7A.F.Ca.ET.027.02.1.1
GCCGTCATCAAGCACAGCGCCGGCGAGCTGGTCGTTGAAAAGGACGCGCCGCGGCCTGGTCAGATCGACGCCGAGCGCCAGTCGCATCAGACGCGGCTCGGCATCACCGGCGTCATGGTCGAGGCCTTCAACATCATTCAGGACCGGATTTCGCGCGCCAGGCTTGCCGGCGACCCGCCCGATATGTCGCTGCAGCCGAAGCTCAGCCATATCGGCCTGACCGAATTCCACCGCGCCGACGAGGCGATCAACCTCGGCTATCAGGCGACGATGGCGCAGATCGGCGAACTGACCCGGCTGCAGACCGTTCTCGCCTGACGCATATCTTCCCAACGCATGGAATCAAAACACTTGAAGCACGTCGATTGAATTCAACGCGACGCGCTTCAAGGTGACTGAGCAAGGATCAGTGCGCAGCTTCGGCAGAGGTGGCGGCATCCTGGGCTATGCCCGGAGCCTGCTTGAGCATCAGAGCCAGAACCGCACCAAGGAAAACCGCGGCGGCGGCGAACAATCCTGCCATACGCAATCCGTCGACGACATCCGATGTGGTAGCGGCCACTCCACCCAAACCGACATTGGCCACGACAAGAGCGGCGGCAAGACCCAAGGCTGCGCCGATCTGTAGGGATGTCGACCCTAGCGCCGAGGCGACTCCTTGTTCGTTGGCGGCCACTCCGGAAGCGGCAGCTACGAACAGCGTCGTAAAGGCGATGCCGCCACCGAAACCATAGATGAGGATCCCGGGCAGCACGGCCCAGTACGACCCGCCTGGTGACAGAGCAAGAGCGATCGCCACCAGCCCGATCCCATAGATGAGCATGCCGGCAACCATCGTGGCGCGAGTCCCCCACTTGGTGAGCAGCAGTGCCGCGCCCTTGCCGCCGCCGACCATCGCCAGCACGCCGAGCGGAACGAATGCCAGACCGGCGGCGAGCGCGTTGTAGCCAAGCAGGTTCTGAAAGTAGGTCGTGAGAATATAGTAGCCCGAACTCAGCGCCATGTGATGAAAGAAACTCACCGCCATGGCCGTGACAAGGCTTCGATTGGCAAACAGCCGCAGTGGCGCGAGCGGATCGCGCACGCGTCTCTCGATGAGAATGAAGGCACAAAGCAGCAGCACACCGATTGCAAGCGATCCGGTGCTGCGAACCGTATTCCAGCCCACCTCAGGTCCACTGGCCAAGCCGAACACCAGCAATGTCGCGGCTGCCGTGACAACCAGCGCACCCGGCAGATCAAAACTCCGCCTCTGGCCACTATTTACCGGATCGGGCGCCAGGAGAACTGGCGCGGCGACAAGAGCGGCGCCCAGAGCCAGTGGAACGGTGAAGAAGAAGACCGCTTGCCAACCCCAGCCATTGGTCAGGACGCCTCCGATGATGGCACCGGCTGCCAGGCCGCCACTACCCGTGGCACCCCAGACTGCCAGCGCCCGATTGCGTTCTGCACCTTCCGCGAAGCTGGTATTGATCAGCGCCAGAGTTGCAGGAAACAGAAGCGCCCCGCCCAGGCCCTGAACGGCCCGAGCGACCACCAGCGTAAGAGCATCGGGCGCAAAGCCTCCTGCAAAGGACGAGACGCCATAGAGCACGAGCGCCAGGATGAACATGCGCCGCGGGCCAAGCCGGTCAGCCGCTCGACCGCCGAGCAGCAGAAAGCCGCCAAACGCCACGGCGTAAGCGCTCACCACCCATTGCAGCGACTGTGGCGTAAAGCCGACCTCCCGGCCAATATCCGGCAGTGCGACATAGACGATGTTGTAGTCGATCGCGATTATGAACTGCGCGAACGCCAGCAGCGCGAGCCTGAGCCCGGACCAGCGTGGCACTCCCGCATCGGTTTGATTCAGTGATTTCCGCATTTGCATCTTTCCCGACTATGGATTCCGCAGCCCGCTCTTCGTCAGCGAGACCCGCATGCGGCTACCCTGGAGGCGCAGCGCTTGTTTCGGAATTGGCATTTTTGACAAAGATTGTGCTAAACTTGCCACTCGACGAAACCGATACCGGGAGCCGCCCCATGGCTGGCAAGTGCATCCACGTGGTCATCTGGCTGCCGTCCGATTTCTATTCGGCGGTTGTCTCGACGCTGGTGGAGATGTTTCAGCTCGTGAATGACGTCAGCGGCTCACAGGTTCTCTCCTGCGAGTTCGTTTCCAGGGCGCCGCCTGCAATTTCGACGGCCGGAATTTCTTTCCCTGCGAAGACGCAACCGTCTCGAAAAATGGATGTGTTGATCCTCATCGCGATGCCAGGTGTCGATATTCCCGAACTTCTGCGCTCGCTTGACCAGGAGAGTGAGTACTCAAAACCGCTGATCGCACTCGCACGACAACAGGATGCAATCATCGCGGCACATTGCGGTGCATGTTATCTGCTCGCCGATACAGGGCTGCTGGACGGCAAGCGTGCGACGATATCCTGGTGGCTAAAGTCCCACGTAAGCAGCCGATTTCCGCAAGTTCAATGGGACTCGTCGCACATGCTTGTTCGCGACGATCGCCTATACACTTGCGGCGGCGGATTTTCGGGACTGGAACTCGCCAAAGCTCTGCTGGTCGATCTCGGCTTCTCGAAAGAGGAGCGGATCGTTCGAAAGCTCTTGGTTCTTCCGCCTTCGCGCAAATTTCAAAGCCCCTACGAATTCCCTCTCGAAGAATTGCCGAAGGAGACCAATCCGCTGGAGACCAAACTGCGTGGACTCGCGGAAAACAAGATACGGGAAATCGATTTGGGCTTTCTCGCGGCGGGACTTGGCATGTCTGCGCGAACGCTGTCTCGCAGATTTGTTAGTGAACTCAAGACCACGCCGGGAAAATGGATCCAGGAAAGACGGCTTGAACTCGCAAGGTCGCTGCTTGAGGGAACCAAGCTAAGCGTCTCGGAAATCTGCTATCGGGTGGGCTATCAGGACGTGGCTTCGTTCAGTCGCACTTTCTCCAAGACGACCGGAATGGCGCCGGGCGAGTTTCGGAAGCAGATACGATCATAGATCGCCCGAGGCGAACATTGCCGCGCAAGCTACGGTTCGGTCACACAAGAACCTCACGCACGAGCCGCATCGCTGATGCGAAACTGCACGGTGCGGTTGCCGTTCCAGTAGTTGCCTGACAACGAACCGGCGACGTGGATCGTCTTGCCCCGGTTCTTGAACAGGAATTCGCCAAGTGCGGTTTCGACAGCGCGAAAGGCGATCGCCTGGATACGGCCGCCGCTTTCCGATTGCAGTTCGACGCGGATGTGGTTGGTGCCGACCGGCCGCGCATCGGCCAATCGGTGGCGCGGCAACGCGAAAACAGGGGCCACATGCCCGGCACCGAAGGGTCCGGCCTGTTCCAGCGCGTCGAGCAGGCTGAGCGTCGCGCCTTCAGCGGCAAGTGCGCCGTCTATGGCCAGGCTTTCCTCGCCCTGCAGGCGAAACACGTCGGCTGCCGCCCGTTCTTCAAAAAACGCCCTGAGTTCGCCAAGCCTTGCCCGCTCCACGGTGATGCCCGCCGCCATGCCATGGCCGCCGCCCTTGACGATCAGACCGGCAACGGCCGCCTCGCGCACCAGCCGGCCGAGGTCGAAACCCGAGACCGAGCGGCCCGAACCGGTGCCGATGCCCACAGCATTGAACGCGATGGCGAAGGCGGGCCGCCGGGCATGATCCTTCAATCGCGAAGCGAGCAGGCCGACAATACCCGGATGCCAGCTGTTGGAGGCGGTGACGACGATAGCCGGGCCATTGCCGCCGGCGAGCTCTGCATCGGCCTCGACGCGCGCCGCCGCGAGCATCTCCTGCTCCATCAACTGCCGTTCCTGGTTGAGCCGGTCGAGCGTCTCGGCAATGGTGCGCGCCTCGACCGGATCGTCGGTCGCAAGCAGCCGGCTACCAAGTGCGGCATCGCCGATGCGTCCGCCGGCATTGATGCGCGGGCCGATCAGATAGGCCAGATGGAAAGTGCTGATCGGCTCGCCGATGCGCGACACGCGTGCCAGTGCCGCCAACCCTTCATTCTTCTGCTGGCGCGCCATCTGCAGCCCCTTGACCACGAAGGCGCGGTTGACGCCGGTCAGCGGCACCACGTCACAGACTGTGGCCAATGCCACGATATCAAGCAGCGAAAGCAGGTCCGGCGGCGTAGCATCGGCCATGCGGCCGCGCAGGATCCTGGCCGTCTGCACAAGGGCGAGGAAGACCACGCCGGCGGCACAGAGATGGCCCTGCCCGGAAAGGTCGTCGTCGCGATTGGGATTGACGACGGCAATTGCAGCCGGCAAGGCACCGCCGACCTGGTGGTGGTCGAGCACCAAGACATCGGCCCCAGCCTCGTTGGCGGCATCGATGGAAACTGCGCTGTTGGTGCCGCAATCGACAGTGACGATCAGTGTCGCGCCACGCGAAACAAGTTCGCGCATGGCATCCGGGTTGGGCCCATAGCCCTCGAAAATACGATCCGGAATGTAGATTTCCGACGGCACCGAGAAATGCGTGAGGAACCGCTTCAGCAAGGCCGACGAGGCGGCGCCGTCGACATCATAGTCGCCGAAGATCGCCACCTTTTCCTTGGCCATCACCGCGGCGGCGATGCGGGCCGCCGCCCTGTCCATGTCGGTCAGCGATGCCGGATCCGGCAGAAGATCGCGGATCGTCGGGTCGAGAAACCGCTCGGTCTGTTCGGCGGTAACACCACGGCCGGCAAGCACCCGCGCGACGATGTCGGGCACGCCATGGCCTTGCGCGATGGCGAGCGCAATCATGTCCTGGCGTTCTGTCAGCCGATGTTCCCAGGAAACCCCTGATACTGACTGCCTGACATCGAGGAAGAGGCGTTTTTCGCCGGTCATACGCTTTGCCAACTCATCGTTGGCCGCACGATAATGCATGTCGCCCATAAGTGGGCAGCGGTTTTGGGGCGACGACCTGCATTGGCAACAATTTTAAGCGCGTCGCGTTCACGCGACGCTCTATAGGCCAAAGGCAGGCAAAGCCAAGCGATTCACGGGTGCGCGCGGTCCCGAAATAAGTCAAGAAAACTGCGCTTTCGGCTTTTCAGCCTGGCGCCGAAGCCATTCGTCGGCCGCATCGCCCATCGTCTTTTCCACACCGTCCTTGAGCCAAGCCATGAAAGGCCGGTCGAACCTGAATGCATCGCCGCATTCCCGGATGAGAAAGCGACGCACATTCTGGGTGTTGCGATAGGACTTTGTGATGGCGGTGGCACGCGAAATCGGATCCGCATGCCAGTCGAACGGTTTCATCGTCAAATCCTTGCAGCCAGCATCGGATGCGCCCGAATGGCTAGCAATTGCAAGGTGGCTTCGCAAGCGAGCGTCAGAACTTATCCAGACCCTGATGGCGGGCCTTGATCTCGCGCACCGTCCGCGACGACGAGCGCAGCACGATCGTGTGGGTGGTGATGTAATTGTGGCCGAACTTGACGCCAGCCAGCATGTTGCCGTCGGTGACACCGGTGGCCGCGAACAGCACATCGCCGCGCGCCATGTCCTCCGTCCGATAGACCCGTTTCGGATTGGAAATACCCATCTTTGCCGCGCGAGCAACCTTTTCCGGCGTGTCGAGGATCAGCCTGCCTTGCATCTGGCCGCCGGTGCAGCGCAGCGCGGCAGCGGCCAGCACGCCCTCTGGTGCGCCGCCAGTGCCGAGATAGATGTCGATGCCGGTTTCTTCCGGATCCGTGGTGTGGATGACGCCGGCGACATCGCCATCGCCGATCAGCCGGATCGCGGCACCCGTGGCGCGCACGGCATCGATCAGCCTGGCATGACGTGGCCGGTCGAGAATGCAGGTGGTGATATCCGATATGGCCACGCCCTTCGCCCTGGCGAGGCTGGCGATGTTCTCAGCCGCCGAGGCGTCGATGTCGATGACGCCGTCCGCATAGCCCGGGCCGATGGCGATCTTGTCCATGTAGACGTCGGGCGCAAACAGCAGGCTGCCCTTTTCGGCGATCGCGATGACCGCGAGTGCATTGGGCAGGTTCTTGGCGCAAATCGTCGTGCCTTCGAGCGGATCGAGCGCGATATCGACGGCCGGACCTTTGCCGGAGCCGACTTCCTCGCCGATGTAGAGCATCGGCGCCTCGTCGCGCTCGCCTTCGCCGATCACCACAGTGCCCTTGATGGCAAGCCGGTTGAGTTCCTGGCGCATGGCGTCGACTGCGACCTGGTCGGCCGCCTTTTCGTCGCCGCGCCCGCGCAGCCTGGCGGCCGCGACGGCGGCTCGTTCGGTGACGCGCACCAGTTCCATGGTGAGTATCCGGTCAAGGCCGGCGACGATGTTCTGGGCCACATTCATCTGGTGATTTCCTCGTTGGCAATGCGGCCTCCCGCCGGAGGCGGGCCTGTTTTGTCAAACCAGCATGACAACGGCAAGACCTACTGAGGATTTTATCGAATAACCAACAATACCAATCGGTTAAGCCGCATCCTGAAACGATACTGGCCCGATCGCCGTGCGCCGGGCCAGTCTCAAAACGGTAAAAATGGCGGCGTTCGCGGCCTAGAAAACCGCGAGGTATTTGAGCAGTGAAATGATGCCGATGATGATGACGATGACCTGAACTATCTGTCTCATCCGGCCATCGAGCGGCAGGCGTTGAACCAGATAGAGAACGAGGATGATGACGAGGAATGTGATCAGGATGCCGATCAATGCTGATGAAGCCATGGTGCCCTCCTTAAAAGTGATTTGCTGAAAACAAGAGAGTGGGCCGGAAGCCCGGCCCTATCGCGCTGCGGTCAATACCAGCGGCGGGAGGTATCGTTCGTCGATTGACCAATGGCGAAGCCGGCCAGAAAGCCGAGCAGGCCGATCACGCCGACCAAAGCTGTCGTCGTACCTGGATTTTCACGCGCGACCTCCGAAACAGCCTGAGCCTGGCTGCGCAGCTGTTGCGCCGTACGCGAAGCGCGGCTCGCGGCCGTGTCGTACAACTCGGACGCCTGTTCGCCGGCGTCGTCGAGCATCTCCGCGCCCCGCGCCGAAATGCTCTTGTTGATCTTGGTAATCTCCTTGCGCAAATCGGCAATCTGCTTTTCCAGCGTCTTCTGGATGTCGTCGATATTAGGGGTGTCGGACTTGTTGGTATCGGCCATGAAGCGGTTCCTCTGGTTGCTGACCAAGAGAACGGCGACGACACCAATTCGTTCCCGCGTGGCGGCTGTCCCCACCAGACCAGACCTCAATGCCTGCGGGATTCCTGTCCCGCAGGGCCTATCGGGCGAAAGCTACCCTGCCCGCTCGATGCGGATGACCTGCGGCTTGTCGGTCAGATGGCCATCCTTGGTGATGCCATCGACGGCCTTGCGCACAGCAGCCTCGGTCGTCTCGTGGGTGACGAGGATCACCGTCTTCTGTGCCGCCGCCTCGCCATTGACCGCGTGCTGGACGATCGATTCCAATGAAATGTCATTATCGGCCATGCGCTTGGCGATTGCCGCGAAAACGCCGATGCGGTCATGCACGGTCAACCGGATGAAATAGCCGCCGGCATGGCTGCGCATCTGCGCCTTCTTGTAGGGTTTCAGCTCCTTCGCCGGCCGTCCAAAGACCGGACCATGCTGGAAGCCTGGCCGGCTCTTGGCGATGTCGGCGATGTCGCCGATGACGGCCGAGGCGGTGGCGTTGCCGCCGGCACCGGGGCCTGACAGCAGCAGTTCGCCCAGAATGTCGGTCTCGATCGCCACCGCATTGGTGACGCCATGCACCTGCGCGATGACCGATGCCGTCGGCACCATCGTCGGATGCACGCGCTGCTCGATGCCGCTCTCGGTGCGCTGGGCGACACCCAGCAGCTTGATCCGGTAGCCAAGATCGGCGGCCGCGCGGATGTCGGCCTGGGTGATGTTGGAGATACCTTCCATATAGATGTCGTTGGCGGCGATCCTGGTGCCAAAGGCAAGGCTGGTCAGGATCGACAGCTTGTGCGCGGTGTCGTGGCCCTCGATGTCGAACGTCGGATCGGCTTCGGCATAGCCCAGCCGCTGCGCGTCCTGCAGGCAAGCATCGAACGAGATGCCCTCGGCCTCCATGCGCGTCAGGATGTAGTTGCAGGTGCCGTTGAGGATGCCGAATACGCGGGTGACCGAATTTCCGGCCATCGCCTCGCGCATGGTCTTGATGACGGGAATGCCGCCCGCCACCGCCGCCTCATAGTTGAGCAGAACACCCTTTTTCTCGGCGATCTCGGCCAGCGCCACGCCATGCTTGGCCAGCAGCGCCTTGTTGGCGGTGACGACGTGACGGCCGGCTTCGAGTGCCGCTTTCACCGACGAGCGCGCCGGGCCCTCGTCGCCGCCGATCAGTTCGACGAACACGTCGATTTCTGCGGTCTGCGCCATCTTGACCGGATCGTCGAACCACTTTGCCGAGCTCAGATCGACGCCGCGATCGCGCTTCTGGTCGCGCGCCGAGACGGCGGTGACGATCACGTCACGGCCGCACTGGCGGGTCAGTTCCACCGCTTTGTCGCGCAGCACGCGCGCCACCGACGCGCCAACGGTGCCGAGGCCGGCAATTCCAACACGCAATGCTTCAGCCATGTCCGGCGACGTCCCTCAAAGTCAGATCGAATTTGCGTGCGGCAAGCTTACCGGTGAGCGGAGAGCGGCACGACAT
>NZ_RZOL01000259.1:0-8615 GCF_004022985.1 Mesorhizobium sp. M7A.F.Ca.ET.027.02.1.1
TAGCTGACCTGCCACGGCCGCGAGCGGCGAAAACCGGGGGCGGCCGGATCGCTGATCACCGTCGTCACATCCGGATCGACGAACACGTAGAGGCCGCCGAAATGGCTGGTCCAGTAGGCGTTGTGTCGGAAGATCACCTGGTCGGGTACCAGCGCGTTCTCGCGGATGTCGCCGCAGATCTTGGCGAGCTCGACCATGCGGGTCAGCATGGCGTTGTCGCGCCAGGCATCTGGCTCCTGCTTCAGCCGGTCGACGAGCTTGCCGAGTTCGGCTGCCTTGCCCAGCACATCCTCGGCCGACAGCACCTTGAATTCGACCTGGCTGATCGACAGCAAGTCCTCGATGTCGTTGACCTTGGGAATGGAATCCTCGATCTCGCCGTAGATGACGTCTTTGATCGTCAGCGCATCGATGGCGCGCCGGTTCCTGGACATGAACTCGAACATCAGTTGCGAGGTGTTGGAGAAGGCGGTGTGCACCACCGGCAGGTCAATCTGCGACGGCGTCAGGATGATGAAACGGCGGTTGACCTCATTGGGATCGAGATAGTCATAATCATCGCATTCCTCGGCCACTTCGGGCGAGAAGCCGGTGCGGTCGATCTGGAAGCTCTTCAGTTTCGTCGGCTTCAAGCCGAACGCGGCCAGCGCCTTGTTGTAGCGCTGGATGAGGTGCGGCTCGTCGACCGTCAACAGCCGGCCATAGATCAGCTCGTTGTCACGCAGGAGATCGGGTTTTTTGGCGGGGGTCATTGCCTACCTCTAGGCATTCCATAGCCCCTTCTTCTTCATCTCCTCCATCTCGCGCGCGGCTCGCTCGCGCAGGCGGGCGTCGCGCAGCAGCTTTTGTACGGCGGAGTCGTCGGACTTGTCGGAATAGCGGAACTCCGAGTCGGCATAGCGGTTGATCTCCTGCATGACCATGTCCATCGAGAACGGCCCGCGCAGTTCCTCGATCATCGCTTTCTTCTCGTCGTAGCCCTTGTGCATGAAGACTTCCGGCCTCTCGAACCAGTCGTCGGGAAGCTCGATGTCCATCGCGCGCATCTTGATAGCGTCGGTGACGTTCTTGATGGCGCGGCCGGTGAAGCGGGGCTCGGCATCCTTGATCAGGTGCAGATAGGTGCCGATGTCGGCCATCGATTTCGGTGCGCCGTTCTCCTTCATGTAGCGTTCGTAGACCTTCACCAGCCCGTCTTCTTGCGGCTTCTCGTGCTGCTCATAGGCTTCGGTCACGGCGCGCTGGATTTCCTGCGCGGCGTAGAGATCGTGGTCGCCGAGCGGGATCTTGTGGTTTTTTCCCGCCAGCAGGACAAAAATGTCGATGTAGTCGTTGCGGCTCTGGGGCCCGTCGACCAGCCAGCGGGCGCCGGCGCGCTGGCGCAGCGCGTCGTCGACATTTTCGGGATAGTTGGAGAACATGCCGAACGAGCAGTTGCCGCGCACCACGGTCGCGGCACCGGCGAAGGCATCCATCAACACGCCGGTGATTTCCTGCTGGCCGGCCGAGGCGCGGTCGTCTGAGCGGCGCGCCGCCACCTGGTCGATGTCGTCGATGGTCCCGAATCCGATGACGCGCGGGTTCAGCACATTGTTGATGAACTGGCGGCAGTTCTGGCCTGATTTGCCCTGATAGGACGAGATCTGGTCGACGCCGAAATTCTCGTAGGCGAAGGGATAGCCGGCGACCTGGCAATAGCCGTTGACGAGGCCGGCGATCATCTGGATCAGCGTCGTCTTGCCGGTGCCGGGGGCGCCGTCGCCAATGAAGGTGAACAGGAAGCCGCCGAGTTCGACGAACGGATTGAGTTCGCGCTCGAAGTCGTAGGCCATCAGCATCTTGGCGAGCTTGACCGACTGGTATTTGGCGATGTGGTTGCCGACGACCTCTTCCGGCTTCTTGAATGTCATCACCAGCGGTTTTGAACGCTTGCCCGGCGCGACGTCGAAACCATCGAGGGTGAAATCGTCGGCATCGATACGGATATGCGCGTTCTCGAACGGGCCGATGCCGTCGAAGCGGCCCTTGCGGGCCAGAAGCCCGTCGATGGCGACGCGGGCGAAGGCGCGCGCCCTTGTCATCAGGTCGGCGTCGTCGGACGATCCCGAGATCGCCTTGTCGAGGCCTGCCAGGATCGACTTCACCGCATCCTGCGGCGTATCGAACAGGAAGTCCGGTTCGGGACTGTCGTTGGGCGCCTCGCCGTCGCTGTCGATCAGCTGGAATAGGTAGGAGGCGAGGCTGAAGGCCGAAATGTAAGCCGAGGCCGACAGAAGCTTCTTGAAGGTGGACGCCTCGTCGCCCTCGAGCGGCGCGCGGGTGTTCTTGGCCTGCAGACTTTCAAGGTCCGAGCCCTCGGCAAAGACGTCCGATATTGCCAGCGCGATCGCCGTGCCGCGCCGGGCGCGAAACAGGAGCGTGTGCTGCGGGATGGTCAGCAGCTGGTCGTCGGGATGAACGGCGCCGACGGTCTTGGCCAGCTCGACCTCGCGCGTGCGGCGCACCGAACCGACCGAGACGGTCGAAACGAAGCGGCGATTGGTGCCGGCAAGTGCTGTGCCGGAGGAGCTAGACGGGTCCTCCAGCACGACGACACGGGTGATGAAGCTCTGCGCGGTAGCGCGGTGCTTCTCGATGGCGGCTTCCGGGATGGTGGTCAGGCCGGTATCCATGAAGGGTGCTCCGTGGTGTGACGGTCAGACGTCTGAGATGACCTGTCCGTTCGACAGAATGTGAACCTTGTAGCCGGCAAAGATCTTCTGCGCCTCGCCGGCGGCGTAGAGCGCCTGATAGGCCTCGTGCGGGATCAGCGCATGGTTTTCGTAGCTCGACACGCCCTGGCGCGCGGCTTCCAGATCGTCGGTATTGATGAAGAATTCCTGCGTCGTCTTCTCGCTGGAAAACAGCCCCTTGCGGCCGGGTTTCTCGGCCTTGGAATAGACTTCCTGGATGGTCCAGGTCAAAAGCCAGGCATTTTCCGGCTTGCGCACCTTGGCCAGGACTTCGGTCACCGTCGAATTGTTGTCGGTGATGCCAGCCGAATAGAACGGGCCGAGCACGACGCGGCGCAGCTGCTTGGGATGCAGCTGCTCGAAATCCTTGTCGAGATTGACCGCGATGGTCGCCGGCGACAGCGTGTAGGCGGAGTTCTTCTCGGTGAAATCGTCGAAACGGTGGGCAAGCTCGGGATTGAGCAGGCCATCGACCGGCAGAGGAATGTCGATCGTCTCGTTCAGCTTGCCGTTTCTGTCGACGAGCTGGCGGATCATCGTTTCGGACGAATCCTCCACCGTCACCATGTAGACCAGAGGCAGGTTGGCGCTGCCGTCGAACGTCGCCCAGTGGACGAGATAATAGGGCCGCCCCGTCTTCGGATTGACCGAGACCTTGGCCGTTTGCGCCAGGGTGAACGGGCCGAACGTGTTCTCGCTTTTCACGTCCTCGAGATAAAGCCGCTCGGCTATCGACTTCTGCAGCGCCGCGGGGAATTCCTTGTGGCGCAGGATGAAGTCGGCCATTTCCTCGCGCAACTCGCCGGCGAGCGGAATGTTGGCAAGCCGCGCGTCGGCCTGGCGTCGGTCGTTTTCCAGTTCGAGCAGGTTCTGGAACACCGGAAATCCGCTTTCGGCGCGCGAAATGCGGAATGTGTCCATGAAGCCCAGCCGGTTGCGCCAGCAGGAAAACGACTTGTCGAGCCTGGCGATGTGTTCGGCGACGATCTTGGCGACGATGCCGTGCCGGTAGAGCGGCGAGCGATCGTCGCGCATGAACACTTCAAGGCCGCTGAGCGCGGCCGTGATGGCGGAAAAATACCGTGCCGCCGCTTCGTTTTCGGGGGTCATGCCTGGTCGCTCGCGGGCAGTGCTGTCACCCTTAAGACTGCACGTAGTTAGCCGAATTGTGCTTCTTCAGCACCTCGTCGAAGCGGCGGGCGAAGGCATCGTCGGCCAGCTTCTTGCGGCGCTGGATATCGGCGGTGGCGACCATGTTCTTCTCGTGCATCTCAAGCAGGTCACCGATGTGCTTTTGCGAAGCAGCACCGATACCGGCCATGGTTTCCTCGGCGGTGTTGTCGACCTGGCTGCCCAGCGTGTTGATCTTGTGGGCGACGTCCTGCTGGGCGGCGGTCTTCAGCGAATCTTCCAGCGCCTTGTAGAGCACGATGCGCTGCTCGGTATCGATGGTCAGCTTGTTGATCAGCGTCGATTGCGCGGCGATCTGGTTGTTGAGCGAATCGACGAAGGTCTGGAACATCGAGGTGTAACGCTCGAGCGTCTGGCTCTCGGCCAGCAGTTCCTGCTCCTTGGCCTGCTTTTCGTTGTATTCCGTCGCCAGCTTGGAGCGTTCGCCTTCGAGCTGCGTGCGGTCCTTCTGGCTGGTCGAAGCGGCGATCTTGTTTTCGATGTCGAGCAGCATCGGGTTGAGCTCCTCGATGCGCTTCTGCACGGCTTCGAGGTTGGTCATGGTGGTCTTGCGGCGCTCGATCACCTGCGACAGGCTGGTTTCCGAGGTCTTGTAGCGTTGGTCGAGAACCTCTTTCTGCGCCTTTAATATGCCGACGATGGTGTCGGATTTGACCAGCAGTTCCTGCAGATTGCCGGCCAGCGACATGTTGCGAACGCGGTCGGTGCGCATGCGCTGCTTGCTCTGGCTGGAGAAGATGCCAATGAATTTTTCCCAGCCGGTGTAGTTCTTCATGCTCTCGAACTCGGCGCCGAAGACGTTGGTGGCGTCCTCCAGCCCGATGATCAGGTCGGCAATGTTGCCTTCCATCACCTTCTGCTGCTTCAGCACATCCTCGATGCGGGCGTTCTCGAGGTCGAAATTGGCGTCGCCGATCTTCTTGTCTGATGTGGCAAGCGTATCAAGCATGGTGCCGGATTGCTCGATCTTGGAGCGCATGTCCTGCACGACCTGCTTGGTCTTGGCAATTTCGGCGTCGAAATTCTGCAATGTCGCCATTGGGGCCTCCCGCTTCGGCATGACGTCGCTGGTCGCGAACAGCGGCGAATATATGTGGGGCATCAGGGGATTGAAAGACGTGAAGACAAGGGCGGCGTGAAAACAAAAAAATTCGTCAGGGTCTTGAAAGCCAGTGAAGGCTTGGGCTTAGCGTGATTAGCTTGCCGACCAGCCATAGTTCAGCTGTCATTGAACTTTCATGCGGCAAGGCGAAGGCGCACGGATGCCTTTGTATTGGGCAAACCACCGAAGCAATCGCGGCCGCGATATGCGACGAGAAAGCCGGTTTTACAGAGCTGGCGAACAGCGGATCAGGGCTTGGGATCGGCCTTCAGATAGGCGATGACATTGGCGATGTCGTCGTCCTTGGTCAGGCCGGCAAACGCCATCTTGTTGCCGGGCACTTTCAGCTTGGGTGCCCTGAGATACTCGGCGATATTGGCTTCATCCCAGACCAGGCCGGCGGCGCCGGCACTCTTCATCGCCTCGGAATAGCGGCCAAGATAACTCTCGGCGCTACCGGCGGTGCGGCCAAAGACGCCCAACAGATGCGGACCGACCTTGTCGCGGTCGGTGGCGGCTTCATGGCAGGCCATGCACCGGTTGAAGGCCTTCTTGCCCAGGGTCGGGTCGCCGCCGGCATGGGCCACAAGCGAGCTGGCGAGGAGAAGGATGCTGGCGGACGAAGCGGCTCTTAACATGCTGCCCCCGGAGAGTTCTGGCTGGCGGCCTTATAGTACCGAGCCTTTAACAAACGCTGCATCGCGGCGGGATTGCGGAAGACAGGCCCGCGAGTCAGGCCTGTTGTGCCAGATCGCGGCGCAGGAAATCATTCAGCCGCTCGACCGCCTGGGTCGTCGACAGCGGGTTGCGCAGGATGCCGATTTCGAGGTCCGGCAGCACCGGCAGCCCTTCATTGCCGCCGACGATGCGCAGCGATGGCGGTACGCTGCGCATCGCAAGGCCAGCCACCGCGAGCCCGGCCTGGACGACGGCGATCAGGCCAAGCAGAGAGGCGCTTGAATAGGTACAGCGATAGGAGCGGTCGGCATCGCCAAGCGCCTGCAGGACATTCATCCTGGCGGCGCAGCCCGGTTCGAACAAGGCGACCGGAAGCGGGTCGGCCTCCCAGGCGACATGGTTGGGCGAGGCGACCCAGACGAAGCGTTCCAGCCGGATCACCTCAAGCGGCTGCTCCGGCAAGCGGGTGATGATCGCCAGATCCAGCCGCCCCTCCGCCAGCGTCTTCACCAGCGCGGTCGACTGTTCGCAGATCAACTCCACCGTCACCAGGGGATGCTCCGCCGCGAAGCGTGAGAGCACGGGCGGCAGGAGGAAGGCGGCATAGTCGTCGGGCACCCCCAAGCGGACGCTGCCTGTCTCCTTGGGCCGGGTGACGCTTGCCCAGGCTTCATCCGACAGTTTCAGCAACCGGCGCGCATAGATCAGGAAATCCTCGCCGATCGCATTGGGAGTGACGGTTC
Organism: Mesorhizobium sp. M7A.F.Ca.ET.027.02.1.1; assembly: GCF_004022985.1. NCBI lineage: Bacteria > Pseudomonadati > Pseudomonadota > Alphaproteobacteria > Hyphomicrobiales > Phyllobacteriaceae > Mesorhizobium > Mesorhizobium sp. M7A.F.Ca.ET.027.02.1.1. Next base: position 6,447 of record NZ_RZOL01000259.1, read on the forward strand.
TGGGACCACGCACCAGAAGCTGGTTGCCGACCATCTCCTCCAGCCGCTGCATCTGCATGCTGACCGCCGACTGGCTGCGGCCGACCCGAGGTGCTGCATTGGAAAGGCTGCCGCTCTCGACGACGGCGACGAAGGTTTTCAGCAGGTTGAGATCGAGTGGCGCGGCCATGGTGCTATCAGCATATCGAATAGATCATTCCAAATCTATTCGCTTGTTTGAAGGTGGCGCCAGTGACCAGATGGTTGGGATCGCTGGGAACCACCACATGACGGACGCCTCGACAGCCCGCTTCCCGGCCGCGAGCCTTGCTCTGGCAATGGTGATCGCAGGCACGGTCGGCGCCTTCGCCACGGAATCGGGGCTGCATCCCGTCACCGTCGTCTTCTGGCGATGTGTGTTCGGCGCGATCTTCCTTCTCATATGGTGCCTGTTGCGCGGCTACCTGCCGGATCGGACGCTGTTGCCGTCCCGGCTTGCCCTTGCAGCACTTGCCGGCGTGTGCATGGTGCTGAGCTGGACAGCCTTCTTCGCCGGCTTCGCCATGACGTCGATCGCCACGACGACGATTATCTACCATATCCAGCCGTTCTTCGTGGTCCTGATCGGCGTGGTTTTCCTAAGGGAACGCATCTCGCCCGACCAACTGCTGTGGATGCTCGGTGCGTTTCTCGGCGTCGTGCTGGCCAGCGGCCTCGTTTTCGCGCACGGTCATGCCGATGCCAACTGGGTGCCGGGCATTGCGCTGACGCTGGGCGGCGCACTGCTCTATGCCGTTACAACGATCCTAGCCAAAGGCCTGGGCCAGCAGCGCGCCGAAATCACGGTACTCTGCCAAACGGTGGTGGGGGTCGTCATGCTCGCCCCGTTCGCCGGCGTCGGCCAACATATTGCGCCTGCATCATGGGGCTGGCTGCTCGGCATCGGCGTGCTGCACACTGGCATCGCCTACGTGTTGATGAATTCGGCCTTCCCACGCCTGACGACACCGGTGATCGGCGTCATCACCTTCATCTACCCGGTCGTCGCCATCATCGTCGACTGGGCTATCTATGGGCATCCGCTCGGACCGGCGCAGGCAGCCGGCATGGCACTGATTGCGCTGGCAACGCTTGGTGTGCGGCTTGGCTGGCGGTTTCCAAGACGGCGTGTCTCGACCGTGTGAGCCCGAAGCAATTCCCGGGAAAGCACATAGCGCTTCCCCTGGAATTGCTCCAATAACCAAGAGACAGAGTCAGCCTTTGATAAAGCCGATGAAATCGTCTGGCGTGGCGCGGCCCATCTCTTCCTCCCAGTGGCGGCGGCAGAGCGAGACATAGACATCCTTGCCGATTGCCACCTGCTCGCCCTGGCGCGCCACCTTGCCATCGGGGCCGAGGCGCACGACCATCGTCGCCTTGCGGCCGCATCGGCAGATGGTGCGCACTTCGCGCAAATCGTCGGCGATGGCCAGTAGCGCGCGCGAGCCGGAAAACAGCTTGCCCTGGAAATCGGTACGCAGGCCGTAGCACATGACCGGGATGTTCAACCGGTCGGCGATGCGGGCGAGCTGCCAGACCTGCTCCTCCTCGAGGAACTGCGCCTCGTCGACGAAGACGCAATGCACTGACGTATGCGCGTGATGCTCGGTGACGCGGGCGAACAGATCGTCGCCATCGCGGAACATCTCGGCTTCCGTCTCCAGGCCGATGCGCGACGAGATCAGGCCGGTGTCGCCCTTGCGGTAGTGGCCGGCGACGAACAGCATCGTGCCCATGCCGCGCTCGCGATAATTGTAAGAGGCCTGCAAGAGCATCGTCGTCTTGCCGGCGTTCATGGTCGCATAGTGAAAGTAGAGCTTGGCCATGCCGCTCTTTTAAGCCGACTTGCCCTGATACGGGGAGGGGCGGTCGCCCGCATTCCCCTGAAAAAGCCGGCCCGTCTTCGAAAAAACCGTCCGGCATGGCAAAAGCGCCTGATGTGTCGCTGATTGGCCAGCCCGCGCCGTTGATCGCGATTGTCTTAATGCTTGAAACCACACCAGAATGGTGTTTGGCTGACGAAACAAGGCGGGCATAGAAACCGTAGCTACGCTTCGCCAAAGAATCACAATGGGAGACTGTCTATGTCGCGTATGAACTCTTTCGTCGCCGGCCTCGGTCTGGCGGCTTTTTTGTCCACCAGCGCTGCCT
>NZ_RZOL01000025.1:0-31588 GCF_004022985.1 Mesorhizobium sp. M7A.F.Ca.ET.027.02.1.1
GATGGATGCACCGCATCTGCTCGAAGCAGAGTGGGCTCGCAGGGATGTGATGCGCAAGATAGGCCTGTTCTACGACAAGGTCTGGGCCTATGGCCCGCCGGATTTCTACGACCCATTGACCGGCTTGGATGTGCCGCCGGCTGTCAGGGCAAAAATGAGATTCGTCGGTTTCCTGCAACGGAGCTTGCAGCGGAACCAGTTGCCCGGCCACCGGCCAGAGGGCGACTATATCCTGGTTACCACCGGTGGCGGCGGCGACGGGGCCGAATTGATTCACGACGTCATCGACGCTTATCAGCAGGATCCGAAATTGCAGCACAAGGCGCTGATCGTGCTTGGGCCTTACATGCCGGCTCGCAAGCGCAATAAGTTGCTGAAGAAGGGTGCCACGATCCCCTACATCAAGATTATCGAGTTCGACAACCGCATGGAAGACCTGATTGCCGGCGCCAAGGCGGTAGTGGCGATGGGCGGTTACAACACCTATTGCGAGATACTTTCTTTCGACAAGCCGGCGCTCATCGTGCCGCGCATCGAACCCCGCCAGGAACAACTGATCCGCGCGCGGCGCGCGGCCGAACTGGGCCTCATCGAAATGCTTTTGCCGGAGGAAGCCAAGGACTCCCAGCGGTTTGCCGATGCACTGGTGGCGCTGCCGAATCGGCCTCGTCCATCCCAGAGTAATCCACATCTGACCCTGGAAGGGCTCCCTCATATTTCCGAAATCGTCGCGGAACTGCTCGACCGGCAGGCTGGCCCTCACCTTTCGGTTATTGAAGGCATGAACTGAGTTGCAACATCGCAAGATCGTCGTGGTTCTGAAGGGTTATCCGCGGCTGTCGGAAACCTTCATCGCGCAGGAACTGCTCGGACTGGAGCGTGCGGGGTTCGATCTGATACTCGTTGCGCTCAGGCGGCCGACCGACGCAAAACGCCACCCCGTGCATGACGAGATCAAAGCGCCCGTCCATTATCTGCCGGAATATCTGCATGAAGAGCCGCTGCGCGTGGTTCGCTCGCTTTCTGCTTGTTTGCAGCGGCCGGGCTTCTGGCGTGCACTGGGATCGCTGGCCGTCGATATGCCGCGCGACTTTACGCGCAATCGCGCGCGCCGTTTCGGGCAAGCGCTCGTGCTAGCGGCCGAATGGCCCGAAGACGCGGTATGGCTGCATGCGCATTTCGCGCACACGCCGGCATCGGTGACGCGCTATGCCAGCCAGCTTCTTGGTCTGCCCTGGAGCTGCTCGGCCCATGCCAAGGACATCTGGACTTCGGCGGATTGGGATCTGGCCAGCAAGCTTTCCTCGGCGCGCTGGACGGTAACTTGCACGAAAACGGGCTTCGACCGTCTGAAAAAACTCGCCGACGGCAACTCGTCAGTGCATTTGAGCTATCATGGGCTCGACCTTGATCGCTTCGGCATTTTCGGCGAGGCACGAAAACAGCATGACGGCTCGGCGCCGGACGAACCGGTTATCGTTCTGAGTGTCGGGCGCGCCGTTGCAAAGAAAGGTTTCGACACCTTGCTGGAGGCCCTTGCCCTCTTGCCCGGTGATTTAGCGTGGCGTTTCGAGCATATTGGCGGCGGCGAGGAATTGGAGCGGCTCAAGGCGTTGGCGCAAAAACTCGGACTGGATGGTCGCATCTCTTGGAAAGGCGCGCTCGCGCAGGAAGAGGTGCTTGAGCACTACCGCCGCGCCGATATCTTCGCCCTGGCCTGCAGGATCACCGCAAATGGCGACCGCGATGGTCTGCCGAATGTTCTGGTGGAGGCGGCCAGCCAGCGGCTTGCCTGCGTGTCGACCGATGTTTCCGGCGTGCCGGAGCTTTTATCGCCGGATGAAACCGGGCTACTGGTTCCGACGGAAAACCCAATTGCCCTGGCACAGGCGCTGGAGCGACTGATCCGTGATCCCGTGCTGCGTGCCCGCCTCGGCGACACCGCAGAGGCGCGCGTGCGCGGCAATTTCGATCACATGGCAAGCATTGGACAGCTCAAGGAGCTGTTCGAACGGGAGTGGCGGGCCGCCGAATGAAGCGGCTGCGCGCTTTCTTCTATGTCCAGCACCTGCTCGGCATCGGCCATCTCGCGCGCTCCAGCCGCGTCGCGGCGGCTCTGGTCGATGACGGGTTTGACGTAACCATCGTCACTGGCGGAGCGCCGGTCGCGGGGTTTCCGGGATTGGGGGCAATATCTGTAACCCTGCCATCTGTTACCTCCGGTGATGAAGGATTTTCCGGTCTTGTCGACCTGCAGGGCAAGCCCATTGACGATGATTTCAAGAAACGGCGTTCAGAGATGCTGCTGCAGGCATTCCGGGATTGCAGGCCTGATATCGTCATTGTCGAGGCGTTTCCATTTGGGCGCCGGCAGATGCGTTTCGAACTCTTGCCGCTGATCGAGGCCATCGACGCGGCGTCGCCCAGACCGCTGCTGGTGACGTCCGTCCGTGATATCCTTCAGGAGCGCGTCAAGCCGGGCCGAAACGAGGAAACGGTCGATCTCGTTAACAGGCATTTTGACCTTGTCATGGTCCATGGCGATCCGGCTTTCGCAACCCTAGACAAGACATTTCCACTGGCGGGAGCGATCAGGGCCGAGGTTGCGTACACGGGGCTCGTTGCCGCGCCACCAGCGCCCGCGGCCTCCGAGCGTTTCGACGTTGTGGTGTCGGTTGGCGGCGGGGCCGCCGGAAAGAGCCTTGTCCGGTCCACCATCGCATCAGCGCGGAATGCCAACAACGCCTGGAAATGGTGTCTGATCACCGGCCCAAACCTGCCGAAGGACGAGTTTGACGCGATTACACGCGATGCCACGCCGGGCCTGTCCATCTTTCGGTTTCGCGAGGATTTCGCCAGCTTGCTGACCGGCGCCCGCCTGTCGGTCTCGCAGGCGGGTTACAACACTGTCTGCGATGTCCTGCGCGCGCGCTGTCGCTCGCTGCTCGTTCCCTTTGCAGCCGGCGGGGAAACGGAACAGACGGTTCGAGCCCTGATGCTCGAAGAACTGGGTTTGGCGACGGTTCTGAGGGAAAACGACCTGACGCCTGAGTGTCTGGCGCAAGCGATCGAACAGGCGCTTGCGGGACCGACGCCAGCCGCGCATCGTCTAGATCTGGAAGGCGCCCGTCACTCGGCGCAAATCCTGCGCGAGCGGCATCGAACCTGGTCCTCGAAATCCTAGCGCAGGTCATATCTCGGTTGGATTCGCGCAACGCGCTTCAAACAGTTCCAATCAGCATGAAGCGGGTATATTTTTTTGTCGGCAGTTCGCCGGAGAACCTGATCTCCCGTAGCGCCACCATTGCTTCGAAGGCTGCAAGCGAAGCCACGCAGTTGATGTGCGTCGGCTCGCTGAAGTAATCGTTCGATTGCAGTAGCACCTTCGTGCCCCGCGGAAGCAGGGCAAGCCAGGCACCCAGGTCGGCTATGTGTTCGCAGCTCGTATTGACCACCAGGTCGGGCCGACCGGCCGCATAGTCGAGTGCGTACATATCTTCCGTCAGCGCCCGGAAGCGGTCGCCGGCTTCCCGGTTGAGGGTCCGGGCGACCGGCCCGACTTCAGGATCGATGTCGATGCTGTCGATCGCCGCAATGTCGAAACGGGCGTCGTTGAAAAGCATTGCCGGCAATACGCCGTACCATCCGCCCAGAACCCATATGCGCCCGAACCGGCCGCCGTCGTTTTCGAACAGCTTGTCGAGCGCCCACATCTTGCAGGCGACCTGCTTGTGGTTGAAGGCGTTGGCGATATCGGCAGTCGGATACTTGGCGATGACCCGCGCCAGCCCGGCGACAAGAGGGTGGTCGACATAGGCGGCAATTCCCCGGGCGAGGTCCAAGGCTTGTTCGTGCCCGTCAATGCCGGCATTGCGTGCTTGCGTGACATCCATCATATTCGTCTTCTATGTTGGGATTTCGGGCTACACAACGCAATATTGCCTCACCCAAGGCTGTTCGACTTGCGGATGAGACTATGCCACCAGCCGTTTCGCCGTTGCACGGTCACGAAGGGGGCCGGTTGCGTCTGTCCGGACCAGCGGCGTCCATCCGCGAAGACATTGCCGATACATCGTTTGCCAGCAGGTGCTTTCACCGCCTGCTTCCTCCAAACTGACAGCCGCATATGGAACCCAGCCTAGCCCGCTATATCTGGACGCACACCCGGAAGCAGCAGATCTGGATATTGATGATCGTCCTGCTTTCGATGATCCCATATTTCATGTCCTTCGACCTGCCGAAGCTGATCGTCAACGGCCCGATCCAGGGGAAGGGGTTCGAGCAACCCGGCGCGACCCTGCCCTTCATGAAATTGCACTATAACCTGCCGTTCATTGGCGAGGTCCAGTTCTTCTCCGGTTTTCAGCTGGACCGCAAGGAGACGCTGCTTGCCCTGAGCCTTGTGTTCCTCTTGCTGGTCGTCATCAACGGCCTGTTCAAACTCTACATCAACACCTACAAGGGCCGCCTCGGCGAACGCATGCTGCGGCGTATTCGCTTCGATCTGATCGATCGTGTGCTGCGGTTTCCGCCGATTTACTTCAAGCGGGTGAAATCCGCCGAAGTGGCGACCATGGTGAAGGATGAGGTGGAGCCGCTGGGCGGCTTTATCGGCGATGCCTTCCTGCAGCCGGTGCTGCTCGGCGGCCAGGCGCTGACGGCCATGCTGTTCATCATGGTCCAGAACGTCTGGCTCGGAATGATAGCGATGGTGATCGTGATCATCCAGATCGTACTCATCCCGCGGATGCGGCGGCGGCTGCTCGTGCTTGGGCGCCAACGGCAGTTGACGGCGCGCGCGCTTTCCGGCCGGGTTGGCGAAATCGTCGACGGTATCGGCGCGGTTCACGTCCACGACACGTCGAACTACGAGCGCGCCGACATAGCTGCTAGGCTAGGGCTCATCTTCAAGATCCGCTTCGATCTTTACCAATGGAAATTCATGGTAAAGTTCCTCAACAATTTTCTCGCACAGCTCACGCCCTTTCTGTTCTACATGATCGGCGGGTATCTGGTCATAGGGGGCCGGCTGGACGTCGGTCAGCTCGTGGCGGTGATCGGAGCCTACAAGGACCTGCCCGGACCGATGAAGGAGCTGATCGACTGGGATCAGGATCGGCAGGATGTCCAGGTCAAATATCAGCAGGTCGTTGAACAGTTCACCGTCGAGGATATCATTGCGCCGGGAATCGCGGCACTGGCGATCGACGATCCCGGTCCGATGACAAACCCGCTGTCGGCGGTCGGTCTGTCCATGGCAGACGATGGCGGTGCAATGCTCCTCAACCGTGTCTCCATGCAGGTCAAGCCGGCTGAGACGGTGGCGCTGGTCAGCACCCCGACAGGCGGAGCAGAGGCGCTAGCAGAAGCCTTCGCGCGTCTGAACTGGCCAGAGAGTGGAAAGGTCGCTTCGGGCGCCGATGACCTGCTTGAACTCCCCGAAGCCGTGACCGGCCGGCGCATGTCCTACGCCTCGTCGGATGTTTTCCTGTTCCAAGCAAGCCTGCGCGATAACTTGCTCTACGGGTTGAAGCATGCACCGCTGACATCGGTGACTTATGACGGCACCGCGGCAGACCAGCAGCGCTGGAACATGGACGAGGCGCGCCGGTCGGGCAATCCGGATTTCGACGTCCACAGCGACTGGATCGACTATGCTTCCGCCGGTGCTACCGGCCCGCACGACCTCTTTGAAGCGGTGCGCCGGGTGCTCGACGCGGTTCTTCTGTCGCGCGACATTCTGGATCTTGGCTTGCGCTCTTCGGCCGACCTCACGCGTCACACGAAGCTCGCCGGGCGGATCGTCGAACTGCGTGCAGCGCTGCGAACCCGGCTCGAACAGGAAGGGCTGCGCGAACTGGTGGTTCCTTTCGAGCCGGGCGCTTACAACACGGAAGCGACGATCGGCCAGAACCTGCTTTTCGGCGCCGCCGCCGGCCCCGAACTGGCCGACAAGGCTCTGGCGGCCAATCCCTACTTTGCTTCCGTGCTGAAGCAGGCCGGCCTCGACAGCACGCTCTACGAGATGGGCATGGAGATCGCCGAACAGGCGATCGAGCTGTTTGCCGACCTGCCGCCAGATCACCAGTTCTTCCAGCAGCTCGCCTTCATGAGCGCCGAGGAGATCCCCGCCTACGAGACCTTGCTGCAGCGGCTCAAGAACCGCCCCTACGAGGCGGTTTCGGAGGCCGACCGCGCCATGATCATCACCTTGAGCTTTGCCTATATCGAGCCCCGGCACCGCTTCGGCCTGCTGACCGACGAGTTGATGAGCAAGATCGTCGCCGCACGCAACCGGTTCTATGAAAACCTGCCGCCCGAGCTGCACAACGCGATCGAACGGTATGATCCTGCCAAATACATTGCGGCGGCCACCGTCATGGACAATGTCCTGTTCGGCCGTGTGGGAAACAACCATCCCGACGCGCCGGACCGCATACGCTCCATCGTCTATGACATTCTTGACGAGCTGGGGCTTTATGCCGAGCTTCTGGATGTCGGCCTGGACTTCAACGTCGGCGCCGGTGGAAGGCGGCTGACCAGCGGACAGCGACAGAAGCTCGATGTTGCCCGGGCTCTGCTCAAGCGTCCCGATTTTCTCATTCTCAACCGGCCGCTGTCGGCGCTCGACCAGCGCGTTCAGGACAAGGTGCTGCGAAACGTGCTCGAGGAAGCCAGACGCGACGGCCATTCGCCGGCAATTGTGTGGGTCGTGACGAGTCCGGCAATGGCGATGATGTTCGATCGCGTTATCGTCTTTGACTCGGGGCAATTGGTGGAAGACGGTACACACGAGACACTTTTGGCAGAGAACGGTATCTTCAAGGAACTTCTGTCATAGTCTGGCAGACGCGAATTTAGGAAGGTTTGCGACAATGCTGCTCAAGGATGAGGTTGGAATGCTGCAACGCGTTCCCTTGTTCTCCGGCATTGAGCCGGCAAAGCTCAAGCTGCTCGCGTTCACATCCGATCGCGTGAATTACAGCGCCGGCCAGATTCTTTTCCGGCAGGGCGACGAGGCAGACGCTGCCTATGTCATCCTTTCAGGCAGGGCGGATATTCTGGTCGATTCCGACAGCGGGCCGATAAAGGTTGCCGAACTGCTGCCAAATTCGATCGTCGGCGAGATCGCCATATTGTGCAACAGCTCCCGCACTGCCACCGTCAGCGCGGCAAGTGATCTGGAGGCCTTGAGAATCCGCAAGGATCATTTCCTGAGGCTTATGAAGGAGTTCCCGGAAATGACCATCGAGATATTGCGGGTTCTTGCCGATCGGCTAAGCCATACGACCGCGGATCTGATCGACGCACGAAGCGCCTAGAGCTATGATGAGCGAAAGGTAGCATGGACGACGATTTTTTCCTGGTCAGATTTTGGGGCGTGCGCGGCAGCATTGCTGTATCCGGGCCAGAATTCGCTCGCTATGGCGGCAACACAATCTGCATTGAGATGCGATGCGGCAAGCATACGCTTCTGTTCGACGCAGGCTCTGGCCTGCGGCCTGCCGGTAGGGCGCTTCAGGCGTCGGATGTAACCGATTTCGACCTGCTTTTCACCCATTGCCATTACGATCACATCATCGGGCTGCCGGCTTTTGCGCCTATCTTCGACCCGAGCGTCAAACTTACGCTTTGGTCCGGGCATCTTGCAGGACGCATGACGACCCGGCAGATTATCGATGAGTTCATACGGCCGCCGTGGTTTCCGGTGAAAATGAACGTCTGCAAGGCAAATCTCGACTGCCGCGATTTTGTATCCGGAGACGTGCTTCGGCCGCGCGAAGGGGTGGTGGTTCGGACCGGCAGTCTCGCCCATCCGGGAGGCTGCATAGGCTACCGGATCGAATGGGGCGGCCGCGTCGTGGCGGTGATCACCGACACCGAGCACGAGCCGGACAAACTCGATCAGTCGGTGCTCGACCTGATCGAAGATGCCGACCTCGTCATTTACGATTGCACCTACACCGAGAAGGAAATGGAACGCCGCCGCGGTAACGGGCACTCGACATGGCAACAGGGCGTCAAGCTCTGTGAGGCTGCTGGTGCACGGGCGCTTGCGCTGTTTCACCACGATCCGACACGCACCGACGAGCAACTGGACGAGATGGAGAAGCTGGCCAAGGACAGGTTTGCCGGCGCTTTTGCCGCGCGGGATGGCCAGATGCTCAAATTCCCGGTCTCATCGCACAGAAAGCGCTGAGCTATTTTCCTTTACCCGCGCGGCGCCCGATCAATGTCCTGATCGGAAGCCATGCACAGGGTTCAGCCTGTGCGGTGACTGTCAACAATCGTTCGAGGAAAAGCCAGGCCGATTCATCATGTACAAGATGGTGGGTGAGCAGGCCGATCGGCTCGCCGTCGGATGCATGCTGCAAGTGTGCGATGATAGCCTGGACCAATAGACCATGATCGAGGCAGCCGCGCGTGCCATGCCAATCCATGATGTCGACATTGCTGTTGATGACCGCCAATGAAGCCGGCTTCGGCGGCCCATAGACTGACAAGGCCGCAAAACCTATCGATCCAAGGTCGGATACCACGCCGGCGTCGATCCTGTTCCATGGCGGCACCAGCATCGGAACGGCACGTGCGCCGTGCAGGCCGGTTACTCGCGACAGTCCGCGAGCCAGATCATCGAGCACCGCCTCGCGTGGCCGATGCGCGCCGAGTTCCTGCTTTTTCTGGTCCTCGGGCGCATGATTTCGGTGCGCCCAGCCATGGATCGCGACCGTGGCATGCGGGGCCTCGTCAAGCCGGGCGACAAGCTTCGCGTCGGTCAGGGCCGGAATGACGGCCAGAGTGACCGGAACCGCGAATTCACCGGTGAGGTCGAGCAGCCGATTAAGCGCAGGCGTCGGATCCACGGCGTCGTCGTCGCGCAGCCAGAACTCCGCCTTGCGGCCCGCCCGTTGCAGGCGCGCCAGCTCTTCCACCAAGGGCTGCCAGATCGGATCGGACGTCATGAGACCGGGACCTTCGCAATAAGTCCGGCCAGACGCGCAGCTGCGCCACCGAGGGAACGTTCTTCGAGAACGAAACGCCTGGCTTCCGCGGCCATGATGGTTCTTTCGTCGTCACGGGCCAGAAGCCTTTCAATGGCGGAAGCGAACGCCGCGACATCGCCCGGCGGGGTTAGAAACCCGGTCTGGCCATCCCGCACGACCTCCGGCACGCCGGCGATGTCCTGAGCCACCACCGGAAGGCCGGCGGCCTGTGCTTCAAGATAGGCAACGCCGTAGGCCTCGCCATAACCCGGCCAGACATAGATTCCCCCGGTGTAAAGGACATCCGGCACGGCGGCTGGCTCGATCGAGCCAATCCACTCGATACGATCGGCGGGCAGGTCGGCGAATTGCGCTTCGACCTCGTCGCGGGCTGGGCCGTCTCCGACGATCGACATGGTCCAGGGCAGGTGACCTATCAAGCCGAGCGCTTGCGCCAGCATGCGATAGCTGCCCAGTTTGTCGCCTGGGCGCATCATGGCGACGGTAATGAGGCGCGTCGGACAACCCCGTGCCGGGATTTCCCGGAATGCCGATGTGTCGATGAAGGGCGAAAGCATACCGAAAGCGGCCTTGGGAATAGCATCCGCCAGTCCCTGACGATCCCTTTGGGTGAAGCAGATGTTCATCGCCGCCTGTTCGATGGCTCGCGCCACCAATGCTTGGCTATCGGCCCACAAGCCGGCTTCGCGTCGCCTGGAATAGGAGGCTTCCGCTGTCACATAGGGGACAGCAAAGGCCGACGCCAGCTCCGGCCCGATCAAGTCGGGCGCCTTGTAATAAGGATGGTAGGTGAACCAGAGATCGGGCTTGCCGTCACGACCCCAAAGTTTGGTCAGCCGCGCGGCTTCCTCTGCGGCCTCGATCTTTAGTGCCTCGAAACTTTTCGACTCCGGCTGGCGTAGATAGAAGCGCAACTCAGATGCCAGTTCGACGCTATGCCCTCCGTGCTCCAGCGCTTTGACAAGCATCCGTGCCATCTGGCGGTCGCCGGAAACAACGGGATGATTGGGTGACTTCAGCGGCGCGTAGAAGGCAATTCGCATCGCGCGACCCTATCACCGGAAAGCCTGCGCAAGTCAATTTCCAAGCGTAATCGACTTCACCTTCAAGCCGTGGAATATGCTATCTAATGGCCATGGAAACAGCTGTCGCGTCCGACCCGTTTGTCGCTTCTTTGCCGGTCTTCGCAAAGTTCGAAAGCGTTGCCGACATCGATAACTATCGGCCCCTCCCCGATGGCTGGGCGCTGGCCACTGCCGACATTGTCGGCTCGACCAAGGCGATCGAGGCGGGGCGCTATAAAACCGTCAATATGGCCGGCGCAAGCGTCATTTCGGCGCTGCTCAATGCGCTGGGTCGGCAAGACCTGCCCTTTGTCTTCGGCGGCGACGGCGCGCTCGTGGCGTTTCCCGGCTCGGCGCTGGAGATTGCCCGCAACGCGCTGGCGGCCGTGCAAAGGTGGGTGGCGGACGAACTGGGCCTTACCTTGCGCGCCGCGATCGTGCCGATAGGGGACATAAGGGCGCATGGCCTCGACGTTCGCGTGGCGAGGTTCCGGGCTTCCGAAGCGGCCTTCTATGCCATGTTCGCCGGCGGTGGCGGCAGTTGGGCGGAAGCTGAGATGAAAGCGGGGCGCTACCGCATCGATCCTGCGCCGGCCGGCGCGCGGCCGGATCTGACCGGCCTCTCCTGCCGTTGGAACCCGATCGAGGCCCGGCATGGCGAAATCGTCTCGATCATAGCCACACCGGGGGCGTCGCGCGACTTGCGCGGGTTTCAGTTTCTGGCTTCCGACATCATCGCCCTCGCCGGCAGGCAGGAGCGCGATGGCCACCCGGTGCCGGTGGACGGCCCGGGCTACAGTCTGCTGCCCGCCGGCCTGGATGTCGAGGCGCGGGCGATGGCCCCGGCAGGATGGCGGTGGCGGTCGAAGCTGTGGATCGTGTTCCTGATGACGCTTACGGCTGCAACCGATCGATTTGGCTGGACGATTGGCCGTTTCGATCCGAAGGTCTACAAACGCGAGGTGGCCAGCAATTCGGATTTCCGAAAGTTCGACGACGGCTTGAAGATGACCATCGACGTTGACGCGGATGTGCTGCATCGGATCCAAGACCGGCTGAAGCAGGCGGAAGAAGCGGGCATCTGCAATTATGGCCTGCACCGCCAGAAGTCCGCCTTGATGACCTGCCTCGTCATCTCGCCGCTGCAGCGCGATCACGTTCACTTCATCGATGGCGCCGCCGGCGGCTACGCGATGGCTGCCGCAAGCCTGAAGGCGAAGGCGCAGGTCTGCTGACTGCTTGCGGAATTCGAGTTCCGCAATATGCCCTCACTCATGGTTCTTGGCACCGGTGAGCCTCGCCATGGGAGCGGGTAACCTGTCCGAATTGACGGGAAAGCAGATTTTTTGGACGCCTCACGATATGACCGTCTTCTTAACCGGATTTCGAGGCGCGCCGCGCATGTCAGCGTGATCGGGCTGGCTATGCTGGGTTGCCGCTGTCGGTTGCGATCGCACGCGCCGGGTCCCCGGTTTTCCGGCTTCGACATCGAAACCCGGAAGGTCGAGAGCCTGAACAACGGCCAATCCTCCTTGAGGCAGTGACGTCGACAGCCCTTGCCGACCGGGCGGTTCCGCGCCACTGCGGATTTGTCGAACTAGCCGTCTGCGATGCCATCATAATCTGCGTTCCGACACCGCTGACGAAACACCGGAAGCCCCGAAGGATTCGATGCTGTCGTCGTGGCAACCGGCCACGACGCGATCGACTATCAGGCGATCGCTGATCACGCTCCTCTGATCGTCGACACACGCAATTTTTTTGGCCATCTCGGGGTGCCCAAGAGACAGTGGTGAAGGCCCGACGGTGTCTGAGACGGCGAATTCTTTGCCCGATGTCAGGATCGAGATTGCACTCCGCCGGAAGCCTCGCCACATAGGGTTCCAGGTGATAGATGCTGTTTTACGCCTGCTTCCTTCCTGCAAGGAGTTATTTAGGAAATTCTTCGCCGGCTTTCGTCGCCGAAGCCGGCTTCACTGACTTCGATTGTGTGGCGGATCAAAGGAGATGGCTCGTCTTCGACGGGTTTGAGATGGCATGAGCACAGCGCAAGCAGAAATTTCCACCATTCTCATGGATAAAGTTGCCGACTGGCTGAGCCAATCGGCGCTGGCGGGCAACGACCTGGAAACATTGGTAAAGGGCTTTTGTGAACGGCTGGCTGCTGCCGGCCTGCCGCTGAAGCGGGTGCATTTGAGCTTTTCGATGCTTCATCCGCTTTATGACGCGCTTGGTTTTACCTGGCTTCGCGGCCAGGGCCTGGAAGTGGAAGGCTTCCGCAGTGAGAACGGCGTTCATTCCGACAGATTCCTGACCAGCCCATATTACCATCTGCTCAGCAACAAGCTCGACCACCTGCGGCGCCGGCTTGACCCGTCGGTGCGGTCGGAGTTTCCTGTTTTCGACGACCTCAGGCGTATGGGCGTCACCGATTACATGGCTTTCGTGCACCCCTTCAACGGCGATACCAGCCAGGGCATGATGGGGTCGTGGTCGACCGACAGTGCGTCTGGCTTCAGCGACGGCATGATTTCGGCGCTACTGCGGATCCAGAACTATCTCGCTATCGCCACCAAGATGGCGGTGCTCACCAAGCTCGCCGACAACATGATGACCACTTATCTTGGCGGCGACGCCGGCAGGCGTGTGCTGGACGGCCAGATCAAGCGCGGCGAGGGTGACACAATCCGGGCCGCATTGGTCATGGGCGATATGCGCGGGTCGACAAGGCTTGCCGAAACCTCCGGTCGCGAAATCTACATCGATACGCTGAACCAGTTTTTCGATGCCATCGCTGCGCCTTTCAATCGCAAAGGCGGGCAGATCATGAGTTTCCTGGGTGATGGCTTCATCGCCGTCTACCCCTGCGAAAGGCATCGCTCGCAGTCCGAGATCGCCTGCCAGGCTGCTCTTGCGGCAGCGCACAAGGCCAGCGCGCGCATGATGGAACTCAATCTGCGCAGAAAGGAGCAGGGACTGGGCGACATAAAGTTTGGTATCGGCCTGCATGTCGGCAATGTGATGTTCGGCAATGTCGGGCTTACCGACCGGCTGACATTCTCTGTCTTCGGCTCGGCTGTAAACGAGGTCCAGCGTCTCCAGACCCTGACCAAGAAATATCCGCACAGCGTTCTCGCCAGCAAGGACTTCGCCAGCTATTGCGGCGACAACAGTTGGCTGACGCTCGGCACGGAGGAACTGGCGGGTATCAAGCAGAAGCTGACGGTGCTTTCACCCGATTTGTCGGGTGCTCTCGCCCTCGATGAAGACGCTGCGCCGATTCACGACCGGATATCGGACGCCGAGCAGGTCATGCTGCTTCATCGCGATGCCGCGCGGTTGTCGGCAAGCGACCGGAGGAAGCTCCAGTAACCGACACGATCCGGTCCGAAAGCCTTGGTGTGCAGCCCGGTCGCCGGTTCCGTCGCGGAATTCGATTCGAATCCAAGTTGCTCTAGGCTGGCAATACGCTAGTCTCGCTTTTGGGTCTGCCGCCCGGCAGACTGCCAGAGTGGGGCTGGTGTGAGGATGAATTCGGGCATTGATCTGCTGCGGATCGAGGATCTTGGCATCTCTTTTGCCATGATCGGGGGACCGTTGCATGCCGTCAGGCGCGCAAATCTTCGCGTCCTGCCCGGCAAGGTTACCGCGCTTGTGGGCGAGTCCGGTTCCGGAAAATCGGTTCTCAGCCAGGCAGTGATGGGCATTTTGCCGAATACGGCCCATGTTCGCGGCCGTATCCTGTTTTCTGATCCTGAAAAGCCCGGAACGACGCAGGATATCCTGCAGATGCAGCGTGACGGAACCGAAATCCGGGCGTTGAGAGGCAGTCGCATCGGCAAAATCTTTCAGGAGCCGATGACATCGCTGTCGCCGCTGCACACGATCGGCAACCAGGTCAGCGAATCCTTGCAGATTCATACGCCTATGGCTCGGGCGGAGCGCAAGGCGCGGACCGAGGAAATGCTCGGCCTTGTCGGATTTCCCAATCCCAAGCGCGCCTACGACATGTATCCATTTGAACTTTCGGGAGGATTGCGGCAACGCGCCATGATCGCCATGGCGCTTATCTGCCGGCCTGCTTTGTTGATCGCCGACGAGCCGACGACGGCGTTGGACGTCACCATCCAGGCGCAAATCCTGCAATTGCTGCGCGGGCTTCAGACCAAGCTGAACATGGCGATGCTGCTGATCACGCACGACCTCGGCGTGGTCGCCAATGTCGCCGACGAGGTGGTGGTCATGTACCATGGCGAGATCATGGAAATGGGGCCTGTCGAGGCGATATTCCGCCGGCCGGGCCACCCTTACCTGAAGGGCCTGATGGCAGCCGTTCCGCATTTCGACCTGAAGCCTGGTGAAAGGCTAAAGGCGCTTCGCGAGGTGCCGGTGAACGTTGGGAACCTGCTCGGCAAGCAGACTGCGCCGGCATCGAAGGGGCCGGAGGACATTCTGCTTTCGGTGAGGGATCTGACAAAGACCTTCACCACCCGCAAGTCCGGATGGTTCAGCGGGGGTCATCAAACCTCTGTTCGCGCCGTGGACGGCGTGAGCTTCGACATCAGGCGGGGTGAGTGTCTGGGTCTGGTCGGCGAAAGCGGCTGTGGCAAAACAACCGTCAGCAAGATCCTCATGCGGGCCATCACCCCCAGCGGCGGTTCTGTGATCTTCAACGGCCGCGATGGACCGACCGACGTCCTGGGCGCAGAGGGAGATGCCCTGCGCATATTGCGCGCGAAAATCCAGATGGTCTTCCAGGACCCGGTTTCGTCGCTTTCACCTCGCATGACGGTGGAGAACATCTTGAGCGAGCCGCTGGAGATCCATCAACGTGGCAATGCGGCGTCCCGACTCGCCACGGTCAAGAGCCTGATGCAGGCAATCGGGCTCGATCCGCGCTTCATAAAGCGCTATCCGCACAGTTTCTCCGGCGGGCAACGTCAGCGCATCGGCATCGCGCGTGCGTTGGCGCTAGGGCCCGAACTCCTGATCTGCGACGAGCCGGTTTCGGCGCTCGATGTCTCTGTCCAGGCGCAGATCCTGAATCTTCTGAAGGACCTGCAAAAAGAACTGGGCCTGACCTACCTGTTCATATCCCACAATCTGGCGGTGGTGGACTACATGGCAGACCGCATCGCGGTGATGTGCGGCGGGCGTATCGTCGAGCTTGCGCCGCGCGAAATTCTGCTCAGAAAACCAATCCACCCCTACACGCGCTCCCTGGTCGCCGCGGTACCTTTCCCCGATCTCGACAGGCCGATGGATTTCAAGACGCTGAAGCTCAGCGGAGCTTCCGACACCAGCGCATGGGGACCGCAATTCCGCGACGAGGGCGATCTTGGCGGTGGCCACCTCGTGCTGGCGAGACATTCGGCCGATATCAGTGAGTTACGCCATTGATCAGCCGGCGCACCGTCCTTGGTCTCATGGCTTCGGCATTTCTGCCAGGGACGTCGCGCGCCGGCGATCTGGAGCCGGAATTTCTTCGGCAACAACTGACGGTCAAGGCGCTGCCGACACTCGCTGAGCGCCTGCCCAAGAGTCCGCGCGCGCTGAATCTCGCTGCAATGGGCCGGCTGCCCGGCCAGTATGGCGGCACGCTGCGGACAATCATCGGCAGCCAGAAAGATATCCGGATGATGACGATCTACGGGTATTCTCGCCTGGTCGGCTATGACGAAAAGCTCAACATGCAACCCGACATTCTCGAGCGTTTCGACGTGGCGGATGATCGCGTCTTCACCTTCAAGATACGGGAAGGGCACAAATGGTCTGACGGCAGCCTGCTGACGCCGGAGGATTTTCGCTATTGTTGGGAAGATGTCTGGCTGAACGACGAGCTTTCGCAAGGCGGGCTCGCCCCCGCCCTGCTGGCGGACGGCAAGCCGCCACGCTTCGAGATCGTCGATCCGTTGACGGTCCGCTACAGCTGGGATGCGCCCAATCCAGACTTCCTGCCCAAGCTCGCTGCCGCTTCGCCGCTATCGCTTGTCCTGCCGGCCGCCTATCTCAAGCAGTTCCACAAGAAATATCAGGATTCATTCCGGCTCGCCGGCCTGATGAAGGAGAACCGGACCCAGAAATGGACGCTCCTGCATATCCGCATGTCGCGGCAGTATCGCCCGGAGAACCCGGAACTGCCGACGCTCGACCCCTGGCAGAACCGGACCAAGCCGCCGGCCGAGCAATTCATCTTCGAGCGCAACCCGTTCTTTCATCGAATAGACGAGAACGGCCGGCAACTGCCCTATGTTGACCGGATCATCATGAATGTCAGCTCATCGGCGATCATCTCCGCCAAGACCGGTGCGGGCGAGAGCGACCTGCAATGCATGGGAATTGACTTCAGCGACTACTCCTTCCTGAAAGACGCGGAGAAGCGCTATCCGGTGAAGATGCACCTGTGGAAACGTACACAGGGTTCTCGGCTGGCGCTGCTGCCGAATCTGAATTGCGCCGACCAGGTGTGGCGTGGCCTTCTGCGTGACGTGCGCGTGCGCCGCGCACTTTCGCTCGCCGTGGACAGGCGCGAGATCAATATGGCCGTGTTCTACGGATTGGCGCAGGAAAGCGCCGATACCGTATTGTCCGAGAGCCCGCTCTACCGGCCGGAATTCGCTAAAGCTTGGGTTGCCCATGATCCCGAGCAGGCCAATGCACTGCTCGACGAGGTCGGGCTTCTGGCACGTGACGATGACGGCCTGCGGATACTTCCCGATGGACGCTCTGCCCAGATAATCGTGGAAACCGCCGGCGAAAGCACACTGGAAACCGACGCGCTCGAACTCATCACCGATCACTGGCGAAAGATCGGCATCGCCCTGTTCATCCGGACTTCGCAGCGCGACATCTTCCGCAGCCGCGCGCTTGGCGGCCAGATCATGATGTCGATGTGGTCGGGCATCGACAATGGCGTGCCGACCGCCGACATGAACCCGAGCCAGCTGGCCCCCACCATCGACGATCAACTGCAATGGCCGCTCTGGGGTGCTCACTACTTGTCTCACGGCAAGATGGGCGAGGCGCCCGATCTTCCTGAAGTGATCGAGTTGATGGCTTTGCTCAAGCGCTGGAACGCATCGACCGAAGCGACAGAGCGCGTCGAAATCTGGAATTCGATGCTGTCGATCTACACCGATCAGGTGTTTTCGATCGGGACCGTGAACGGAACGCATCAGCCGATTCTGGTGTCCTCACGGCTGCGCAATCTGCCTGACAAGGCGCTCTTCGGCTACGATCCGACCGCCTATTTCGGTGTCTACATGCCGGATACATTCTGGCTTGGAGAGTCCTGAGCGTGCTTCGATATATTGTCTGGCGCATTACTGTGATGGTTCCAACGCTGCTGGTGATATCAGCGCTGGTGTTCACGATCATCGAACTTCCCCCCGGCGACTATTTCGACAGCTATGTCGCCGAGCTTCGGGCACAGGGCGAAGGGGTGGATTCCGATCGCATCGAGATGATGCGCAAGGAATATGGTTTCGACAAGCCGCCGATCATTCGCTACTTCTATTGGGTCGGCGGGATGCTGCACGGCGATTTCGGCTATTCCTTCGAGTATGAGCTGCCGGTTCGCGACGTCGTCGGGGACCGAATGTGGCTGACTGTGCTGGTTTCCTTCGTCACGATCATCTTCACCTGGCTCATCGCCTTTCCGATCGGCATGTACTCCGCGACGCATCAATACAGTTGGGGCGATTACGGCCTGACCTTTTTCGGCCTCCTGGGCCTTGCCATTCCGAACTTCATGCTGGCGCTGATCCTGATGTATTTCGCCAACATCTGGTTCGGCACGTCCCTCGGCCATCTCATGGACCCGCAATATCTCAGCGAGCCGATGAGCTGGGCCAAGGCGAAGTCGATACTCGCCCATCTCTGGATCCCGGTCTTAATCATCGGCACCGGCGGCACGGCAAGCATGATCCGGCGGCTGCGCGCCAATCTGCTCGATGAGCTACACAAGCAATATGTGGTGACCGCACGCGCCAAAGGCCTTCATCCGTTCAGGGCTCTGGTCAAATATCCGCTGCGCATGGCGCTCAATTTCTTCATTTCCGACATCGGCTCTATCCTGCCGGCCATCATCTCCGGCGCCGAAATCACGGCGATCGTGCTGTCTTTGGAAACGACCGGGCCGATGCTGATCAAGGCCTTGCAAAGCCAGGACATGTATCTGGCGGGGTCGTTCCTGATGTTCCTAGCCTTCCTGACAGTCATCGGTGTCCTGATTTCCGACCTGGCGCTGGCGGTGCTTGATCCACGAATTCGTTTGCAGGGCGGCAGCACCAAATGAAGACGGATTCGCCGCTCCCCGCTCCGGGTGCTCCACTAGAACACTACGTTTCCAGCGCGCCCTTTGACCTGCAGTCGGTCGAGGCGATGACGGCGGAGCAGTCGAAGGTCTTTCAGGCGTCGCAGTTGCGGTTGATGTGGTGGAAATTCCGCATGCACCGGCTTGCCCTTGTATCCGGCATATTCCTGATAGTGCTTTATTTCGGGATACTGATCTGCGAGTTTCTGGCGCCCTACAATCTGCACACGCGCAACATGGACTATATCTATTCGCCGCCGCAGCAGGTGCACCTGTTCCACAACGGCGAGTTCGTCGGGCCGTTCGTCTATGGCCGCCAGATGACGCTGGACATGGACACGCTCAAGCGGAACTACATCGACGACCCGGGCGATGTTCAGCGGGTCCGTTTCTTCTGCAAGGGCGACAGTTACCGGTTCTGGGGCCTGATCGAAGGTGACAGGCATTTTGTCTGCGCTGCCGAAAACGGCCAGCTCTTTCTGGCCGGCACCGACAGGCTGGGGCGCGACGTGCTCTCGCGCATGATCTATGGCGCACGCATTTCACTGACAATCGGCCTCGTCGGCATCAGTTTCAGCTTCCTGCTCGGCATCGTCATCGGCGGACTGGCCGGTTATCACGGCGGTATCTTCGACCTGATCGTTCAACGGATAATCGAAGTCCTGCAATCGATTCCCAGCATTCCGCTATGGCTGGCCCTGGCGGCGATCATGCCGATAACCTGGAGTCCGATCCTGATCTATTTCGGCATCACCGTGATCCTCGGAGTGCTCGACTGGACCGGACTGGCGCGGGCCGTGCGTTCAAAGCTTCTGGCCTTGCGCGAAGAGGATTACGTTCTGGCCGCGCAATTGATGGGCGCCGGGAGCAGCCGCATCATCGGCCGGCATCTCATTCCCGGCTTCATGTCGCATCTGATCGCCACGGCGACGCTCTCCATTCCCGGCATGATCCTGGGTGAGACGGCGCTGAGCTTCCTCGGGCTCGGCCTGAGAGCGCCGATAACCAGCTGGGGCATCCTGCTCACCGAGGCGCGCAGCGTCAGCGTGATCGCATTCTATCCATGGCTGCTTTTGCCGATGCTTCCCGTCATTCTCGTCATCATGGCGTTTAACTTCCTCGGTGACGGCTTGCGGGACGCCGCAGATCCCTACAAATGAGTTGTTATTTTGCCGCGCGCCGTGCCGCCTATTCCACCCGGTATGATCCTGCCGGCTGCCTGTACGGTTGTTGCAGTGTTCATGGTCCGCCTCTATATGTGCCGACACGTGATCGAGTTTCGCACTACGCCTTCGGGATTCACCCGTGAACAGTTCTTGTCGGCGGCATTGACGATCTCTTTCTGGTTCAGGACACACAAAAGCATATGAGTCGCCTCGAGAATTTCATCAGCAGGATGACCGCACAGCGCGACATTCTCGACCAAGTCTGCGTCGAGGTGGCGAAGATGGAGGGGCTTGTACTCGAGCTCGGCCTCGGCAACGGTCGGACGTTCCACCATCTGCGCGAGCGCCTGCCCGGGCGCCGGATCGTGGTGTTCGACCGCGAAGTCGGCGCACATGCCAGCTCAATTCCCGAAGCCGAAAACCTCGTGCTCGGCGAAATACGCGAGACGGCCCGCAAGTTCATTGGCATCGAAGCCGCCCTTGTACATGCCGACATCGGCACCGGCTATGACGATCGGGATGCAGTGACTGCTACCTGGCTTCCCGATCTGATTGCGAGCCTGCTTCGGGTCGGCGGCTTCGCGGTCAGTGGCACGCCGCTCGATCACCCGCTGCTGCAACGCCTCCCGGCGCCGACTTCAGAGCCCGCCGATCGTTATTTCCTCTGCAAGCGCGTGTGAGCGGCCGAGAGCGCCTCATCTTTTCACGCAAACGCTGCTCTACTGCAATTCCAAGGGAAAGTGCTACGCGTTTTTCCCGAAAAACCGTTTACACTTTCCCTGGGATTGCTCTGGACGGCCCAATTGCTCAGGGGATTGTATACACCGCGATCTCCCGCTCGATGCCGCGCAGCGAGACTTCGTGAGGCACGGGCGTCAGAGCGTTCCTACGCAACAGATCGGCGGTGAGATTGTCGTCGACCACCGCGCGGGTTGCGAAGATAGCCTGTGCGTTGGCCAGGTTCTGGACCCGTGAAGCAATGTTGACCGTCTGGCCGAAATAGTCCTGTCGCTCGTTCATGGACACGGCGATGCAGGGGCCGGCATGGACACCGATCTTGAGCAGCAGATCCTCGCGCCCGCTTCTGTCATTGAGCGCACGCATGGCATCACGCATCCTGAGGGCCGCAGCCATCGCGCGATCAGGCGTCGCGAATGTCGCCATCACCGCATCACCGATGGTCTTCACCACCGCGCCTGCCTCCGCCGCGACGATCTCGTGCAGAACCTGGAAATGCACGCGCACGAGATCGAAGGCTGAAAGGTCGCCCACCCGCTCGTAAAGCGCGGTCGATCCGCGCAGGTCGGTGAACAGGAAGGTGAGGCTGGTGATCTTCAGGCGCTGGTTGATGTCGAGCGTATCCGTACGATAGAGGTCGCGGAACGTCTGGTTGGTGAGCAGGCGCTTGGCGGTCAGAAAAGGCCGGCGTTTGCCCAGGAGATTATGCAATGCCTCGCCGGCGATGAAGACTGCCGGCAGCACGCGGGTGTCGGTCCTGTTTTCCAGCGAAATACGCAGCGGACCGGGTTGCATTTCCAGTGTCTGGTTCTGGACATGGTCGCGGTCGAAAGCCAACGACAGGCTTCGCCGCTCTTTTGTTGGTTCGCCCTTCGCGTCGATGAACTGCGCTGAATGGGTGACCGGCTCGAAGACGATGATGAATTCGGACGGAAGCTGTATGGGCAGAACGGCCTTTTCACCCGGCGCCAGCTCGATATCCTCCAGCGAGAACGCTTCTATGTTTTTCGCCAAACCCTCTTCCGGCAGATCGACGCCGGATCCCCAGTAAATCTGGCGAAAATATTCCACCAATGGCAGTTCGTGTGGATTGTGGGCGGCAATCCTGCGCACGCGAGGGCTGACGGTGAATGTCACCTCGACCATCTCATCGAGGGTCGGCGAATAGCCTTCGGAGCATAGCGCACAGGTGTATTCGTCCTTCTGCAGGGTTTTCAGCGTAGCGTTGGTGTCGAGCACGCCGCCACAGCCGGGGCACAGAACATTCCATGAAATGTCGAAGATGCCCACCCGCGCCGCATGGAGGAAGGCGCTTATGGCGCGTTCCTCGTCGAGGCCATGCTTGCTGGCGAAAGCCGGCACATTGATGCGGCAAAGTTCATGATCCTTGCCTTCCGCGATGGTCCGCCGGATCGCGTCGATTGCCTGGGGATCGACATCGGTCGATTGCCGCAAAAGCGAGAACAGATCCTGAATTTCGGTCATCGTGCAGTCTCCGGAAAATGCACCCCCGAGGTGGTTGACCGGAACCGGTCTTCGTTCCGAGCGCTCCATCTTACTTCGAAACGGATCGTACGGCCATTCGAATGGAAAAGCCCGCCGACGTGTCAATCCGTCGGGATTTTCACCGATCCCAAGCGGTACTATGGTGGGTCCATGGGGTATTCATCTTTGGGACTTTCTCCCGCGCCGACACCCGACAACCCGCCATTTCCCGCGGCCTTGCGGCTTTTCTCGGCGGGGATCATCATCGTCCTGATCGTCGGCGCCGGCCTTTTTTTCGCGCCTGCGCTGGTCAGGCCGCGCTGGCCTTGGGCCGTCACGCCGTTCAACGCCCGCTTCCTCGGCGGCTTCTACACCGCCGAAATGGCCGTGATGGCGGCGCTGCTGGTCTGGAATCGCTGGTCGCCAGGCAGGCTAGTGCTTGTCATGGCCTTCATCTTCACCGTCATCGTTTCGGCGGCTTCGTTCATCAATCTCGGCTATTTCAACTTCGAGCGGAAAGCGCCCTGGCTCTGGTTCTTGGTCTATCTTGCTTCGGTCGCGGTATCCGGGCTGTTCCTGTTACGGGCCGGGGGCCGTCCTTCCGCAAAGGGCGTGACCTTAAACTCTGCATGGCGCGGCTATATGTCGATGGAAATGGCGATCCTTGGGCTTTATGGCGTCGGTCTGTTGCTGTTTCCCCTGACATTCGGCGGCTTTTGGCCGTGGCCGATCGACGCCTTCCACGCTCAGGTTTACAGCGCCATCTTCCTCGCCGGAGCGGGCGGCACATATCTCGTCTGGAAAAGCGCGCCGCACGAAGAGTTGCTGGTGCTCGGTCTGGCGCAGTTTCTGGTCGGCTTGTTTGCCATCCTTGGCCTTGTCATCACCGAGGCCGTAATGCACCGGATCGACTGGACGGCGACGGGAACATTGTGCTGGCTCGCCCTTTTCGGCTGGATCGGAATCAGCGGCATCTTCAAACTCTACGCCGTCTCCCGGTACTTCAGCGCGCAATCGGCATCATAGGATGATGAGATGGCTGGATTTTCAGATGATGTCCGGTGCATCGTGCCGGGCCTATTGCCTTTGCCGGGAAAGCCATGACCAGCACGACCTCGCCATTCCCAAAGAAAATCCAGCCGCAACTCCGGGCCATTCGGCCAAGCGATGCGGAGGCGCTTTGCGCCATCTTCAACATGCCGGGCTTCCGCTGGGGCACGCTCAGGGTGCCATTCGAGATGGTGGAGCAGATAGAACGGCGTATCACCAAGTCCGGCCAGGAAACCACCTGGATCGTTGCCGAGCTGGACGGCAAGGTCGTCGGCCATGGCAGCCTTGTCGTGCAGGGTTCGCCGCGCCGTTCGCATATCGGCGAGATCAATATCGGCCTTGACGATGGCTTTGTCGGCAAGGGTATCGGCTCTGCCATACTTGGCGCGCTGCTTGACGTGGCCGACAACTGGCGCGCCCTGAAGCGAGTCGAATTGACCGTCTATGCCGACAATGAACCGGCCATCCGCCTCTACACAAGCCACGGCTTCGAGGTCGAAGGCCGGCATGTGAAGGCCGGCTTTACCGAAGGACGGTATCACGACCTTCTGAGCATGGCCCGGCTGCGGTTCTGATGACCAGGGACTTTGATCCGACCCTTAAGGCTCCGGTGGATGTTCTGGCAGTGCTATCACTGCTCTGCCCGGAAGTCGTGCGTGATATCGAGCAGAACTGGAATGCACCGGTTTCCGAATACGCCCGCCATCTGTGGCGGCCGGTGGCAAGACCTGCTTCGGGTCCGGCGATCGCTGCCCGTTCGATCCTGCTTGATATACTGCATCAGCGCCTTGATTTGATCATGCAGCCTGAAGAGGTCGGCAAGGCCCTTGAAGAATTCGACCACAGACCGGTGATCCAGTCCGGCCTACACTGCCTGCTGCTGATGGACAGGATCACCTTCGATGCCCTCCTGTTTGCCTGGCTCGGCGCGGTCGAAAACGGGCTGTCGGCGTTCGTCGGCTTCATGGGAACGACGATGACCATGGAGACAATTGGCCGGGAGGGGCCGGGATGGCTCGATGTCGGCGACGACAAGGTCAACTTGTTTGGCATGGGGCGCCACAAACTATGCCGCAAAAGCGCCTGCGCGGCCGGCCCGGTCACCCTCAACAAGCGGGCGCTCGAAGCGGTGGGCGACGAAACGGATGCCAGCCGCTGGCTGGGCACACTGCTCGCCAGCCAGGACAAGGTGTTTGGAACCGCCGCCGATGCACTGACAGACCTCAACGAGGATCTGGTCGCCGATTGGGATCGTTCTGGCATGGCTCGGCCGGTGTTCATCGATGACCGGCTCGCGGCTTCCGTCGTGGCGCGGCATCTGGACCATGACGGCAGCCTTCTTTCCAAGCTGCTCCTTGAGCCCGCAAGGCGTCAGCGTCTCGAACGTACCCTGCAAGAGACCGAATCGGGCCCATTTGGCAGATTCCTGCCCAATGCCACGGCCTATTTCTGGGGCATTCGCGAGGAGCGCGTGCGCAAGCTTGTTTTCGAGAACGGGCACCTGATCGAGCCTGAAAGGCCGAACGGTCTTTCCATCCCGTTCGAGCGGGCGCATCTCAAGCAGGCGCTGCTGGAGGGCGTGCTGCTGCCGAACTTGTTCTTGACGTTCCTCGTTCTTGCCATATTGCCGCGCGTGCGGGTCGTGGGCGGCCTGAGGCAGATCGGTTATGTAGCGCTTTTCCACTCGATCCTGCTGGCTGCGCTGGATGAAACCGCGCCGGAAGAGCGCGGTCTGGCTGCCGAGTTGCAGGTTCGGGAAAATGCCTGGGGCACCCGGGTCATCGATGAAAAAATGTCGGTCCGCGAACAGGTTGCCGGCCTGCCGGCAGGGAGGCTGTTTCCTGACCTGCTCGGGCACTACCGTTCGCACACTTTTGCCGAGACGACCGACGACCTGAAACTGGTTCGTGAAAACGCCCGATGGCGCAAGATCGGCCGAGCCTTTGGCGTCTGATCCGACCGCATGCCCTCATTTGTCATTGCACTATTCCGGCCTTGCGGAGCCCGTCGATCATGAGTTCGAAATCGGCATGGTTCTTGTAAGGCAAGACTTTGCGACGGTATTCCAGCGAATAGTCAGGATTGACGCGAGCAGTTCCTGCCATGCCGCCCACGCGTGCCGAGATCGCTGACCGAGAGGTCGAGACTCGCCTTGACCTAGCGATAGGCGTTCTCGGACAGGCAGATGGCGCCGGGCGCCGCGACGCCCTCCAGACGCGAGGCGAATCTTCGTCCGCGCTGGCGACCGGCTGTATCCAACCACATCTGCAGCCAGGATTGCGACTAGTCTGCGATTCTCGCTCAAAGTCCGTCTCCTCATCTCCATGATAGCAGGAAGACGGAGGGGCGAAGAGAGAACGTCGCAACGACGGCCAAGCAGCCGTCCGAATCGGCAACGCTCCGCCACCGGACCCACGGATGCCCATTTGCTGCCGCTTGCCGGTTGACGGCTATCGGTTCATCATTGTGAATACCCTGGCCGTGAAGGGCGTGGCGAGATCACGAGTCATGGCCCCAAGAGCCGGATGATTGCAGGCCGAATCGACCTGAAATCTGAATCCATCTCTAGGTCAAAGAGACAGAGCAGGATGTGGTCCGAAAACCGCTTCACACTTTTCGGCATCATGCTCGGGTGAGGTTTCCATGGACTGCTCGGGCTGCGGTTTCGAGATTGGGGGCGGTTACGCCTTCTGTCCGAAGTGTGGCAGGCGCCAGCCTGTGCCATGCGCCAGCTGCGGCTACCCCTGCGCACCTGACTTCGAGTTCTGTCCGAAATGTGGGGCAAGCCTTGGTGCGTCCGCAAAAGCCGCCGAACGGCCTGTTCCGAAACCAAGCGGGACCATCGTGCCGCCTTCTCGAATCCTGTCGCTGCCTACGAACATCGAAAGCTATGGGCTGCATCCCGTCTCTGACGCCGATCGCCGGACGGTAACGGTCCTGTTCGCCGACCTTTGCGGCTTCACGACACTCAGCGAACAACTCGACCCCGAGGTGATGCAAGCTCTGCAGAACGCGCTGTTCAAGGAATTGACGGCGGCCGTGCGAAACTTTGGCGGTTTCGTCGACAAATTCATCGGCGATGCGCTGCTCGCTTTGTTCGGTGCGCCCGTGGCGCATGAAGACGACCCAGAACGTGCGCTTTGCGCCGCTCTCGACATGATCGCCCGGACGGCGCGGCTCGGTGAAGGCACCCCCCACTCCGGCTCGCCTCTGTTACTCCACATCGGCATAAACACCGGTCCGGTTGTTACTGGCGGATTGGGCATCGGCACCGCCAAATCCTATTCGGTGACCGGCGACACCGTGAATACGGCGCAGCGCCTGCAATCGCTGGCCGCACCGGGTGAGGTGCTGGTAGGCGAACTCACTCACAGGCTGACCCGGCATGCCTTTTCTTACGAGTCGCTGGGCGATGTCGTGCTTCGCGGCAAGGCCGGCAGCGTGCTCGTCCATCGACTGGATGCACCGCTTGCGGCCCCGCGTGCAGCACGTGGGCTCGAGGCGCTCGGCCTCAGCGCGCCGATGATTGGTCGCGGTGCGGAGCTTCATAGAATGTTGGCGAGCCTTGACCAGGCGTGCGGCGGCTCGGCCCAACTTGTCCGCCTCGTCGGAGAAGCCGGTATCGGGAAGTCGCGGCTGGTGAAGGAGTTCGTCGCCCGCGTCGGCGACGAGGATCGTTTTCGCAACGTCGCCGTGCGGCAGGCCGCGTGCTCACCGCTGGGCGAACAATCATTTGGCGCCTTGGACGCAGTTGTGCGCAGCGCTGCGGGGATGATGCAGAACGACAATGGGGATGAAATACGGGGGAAGCTCGCAGCCTTGCTTACCGATCTCGGCCTGCAGGGCGAAGAGGCAAAGCGACTGATGCCTTTGCTTTACCATGTGCTTGGCCTTGGCGACCCCGATGCCACCTTGCAGCATGTCGAGCCCGAGCAGCTGCGGCGGCAAATTCTTTACGCAGTCCGCACAATCATCGAACGGCGGCTTGCGTTGTCGCCGCTGTTGATTGTCGTGGAAGACCTGCACTGGGCCGACGCCGTGTCACTTGAGGCACTGCGTTTCGTGATGGACAGGTTGGAACGCACACGGTTGATGTTGCTGGTCACGCATCGTCCAGCGCCGGACAACGACCAACTCGATTCAAATCGGGTCAGTCACACGGCGCTCAGGCTTTCGCCGCTCAACAATGATGACGGACGCAGTCTGCTGGCGGCGCTTTTCGGCGAGAGCTGGGTAAACTCCGCAGGAGGGCTTCTCGGCCAGATCCTCGAGCGCTCGGGCGGCAACCCGCTTTTTTTAGAGGAGATCGTTCGCGGCCTTATCGATCGCGGTGTATTGATGCGCGAGGGCCAGCGATGGCGGACTGTGGCAGGCGAAGTCGCAACCGGCATTCCCGCCACGATCCAGGCAATGTTGCTTGCTCGGGTCGACCGGTTGCCCCAAGAGGTGCGCCGGTTGGCCCAGGAAGCCGCGGTAATTGGCCCGCGCTTCGATGCCACCCTTCTGAAAACCGTTACATCCGACCCCGGCCGGCTAGAAGCCGGCTGCGAACTGCTTTGCGATGCGGAAATCATCGAGGAAGTTGCCGGATCTGGCTCGGGCTCGTCGCAAAGCTACCGCTTTACGCAAACATTGCTGCAGGACGTGATCTACCAGAATCTGCTCCTGCAACGCCGGACCGACATCCACGGGCGGGTCGGTGCTGCCTTGGAGCAACTGTACGGCGACAAGCCGGAACGGCTCGAGGATTTGGCGGTGCTCGGTCATCATTTCGCACAGAGCGCCGAGCGGGAAAGGGGCGCGCATTGCCTGCAGGCGGCGGGTGATCGCGCTCGCATGATATACGCCAACGATGACGCCCTTCGTTTCTATGAGCGAGCACTGACCGCATTGGGTGCGATCGGGCAAACACCGCTCAAGCTGGCAATTGCAGAGCGCATTGCCGATCTGAGCGGCCCGGCAGGCCGCCGCCAGGTCGCGCACCACCACTACGAGGCGGTGTTGCTGGCATACCGCCAGTCGGCAGATCGTGTCGCTTCGGCGCGCGTTTTGCGTAAGGTCGGTCGGCTGCTCTGGGACGTCGGCAAGCGGGACAACGCAGAATCCCGCTATGCTGAAGCGGCAGCGCTCCTCGATGGAGCGGATGCCCCGATCGAGCAGGCGCATCTCTGGCAAGAACGTGGCCGACAGGCGTTCCGGAGCGGAGATCACTCCCTCGCGGCAAAATGGGCGGACGCGGCGCTGGATTGCGTACGCACTTTGACGACGGAGCATGTTTCCGACGTAGGACGCGATGCCACTCTTGTGACCGCCGAGGCACTTAATACCAAGGCTGTTGCGCTGGCTCGCCTCGGACGAAACCGTGAAGCCGTTGGCCAGGTCGAGCGCAGCATTGAATTGGCCGAAGCCGCCGGTCTGCTGGGTGCGGCCTGCCGCGGCTACACCAATCTCGGCGTGCTTTACACGACTATCGATCCGGCAAAGGCGATGGAGGTCTGTCGGCGCGGTCTGGACGTGGCGCGCCATATTGGTGATCTGGGTTTCCAGGCCCGCCTCCTCGCCAATCTGGCGGTCGCTTGTTGTACTTTCACGGATCGCTGTCCAACGGAGGGCGTGCCTGCCGCCGAGAAGGCTATCGAGATCGACCGGGCGCTCGACCAGCGCGAGCACCTGCCGGTGCCGTTGATCGTGCTTGGGCAGATCCACCAGTGCAATGGCCGTCCTGAACTGGCGGTTGGCCTGTTCCACGAAGCACTGGACGTCGCCCGCGAAATGGGCGAGCCCCAACTGCTCTTTCCGTGCTATGATGGTCTCGCAACGCTTAATCTGGACCTCGACAATCTGGCCGAGGCCGAACGCTACTTTTCCCTGGCGCAGGGTATATGCGCCCAGCACGGGCTCGACCCGGAAGCGCTTGTGGTGCTGCCTTTTCTCGACTAGCCGGGGTTAGGGGTTGGAAATGTCCGCGCCTAGTGACTTGGTACCGCTTCAACCGGGCGACCGTGCGCCGAACCTGGTGCTTGACGCCATTACCCAGGAAGGCAAGATCGCGCTCGATGACTTTCGCGGGCAAAAACCAGTGCTGGTCGGCCTGTTTCGAGGTCTGCATTGTGCCTTCTGCCGGCGCCACATCGCCGCCCAGGCGCGGCTTGATCCGGAGCTGCGTGAAAGGGGCGTGGAGAGCCTGACGGTGGTCAACACGCCGATCGAACGAGCGCGTCTCTATTTCCGCTACCACCCGATGCCGAACCTGCTTGCGGCCTCCGACCCTGAACGCGCTTCACATCGTGCTTTTGGACTACCCAATCTCGAATTCACCCAAAACGAGACGAACTGGCCGTACAAGGTCTCGATGGCAGCAGCAAAGGATATGCGGGTCGACATACCAGGCGAGTTGCCCGGTCCCATGGATCCTTTTGCAGCGAGCGAAATCCTCGATAGGAAGGACCCTTACGAAGTGACCGAAGCCGACGAACAGATGATCGCAACAGGACACGGACAATTGGTCGGTCAATTCCTGCTGGACAGGCAGGGAATTGTCCGCTGGAGTTTCACGGAGGTTCCGGAGGGGGGGCGATACATGTTTGGGGCGCCCAACCCGAAGGAACTGATGTCAGCTGTGTCGCAAGTCGCCCAATGAGGTCCCGTTTGATCAAATCTTCACGTTAATAATTTGCGGCTTGAGATGCAGTGCGCTCCAGCGCCGGCAAGCGACAATCAGGCTGGGAGCCGCCACATTCGTACACGACCTGCACCACGCAATTCCGTTTCCTCAAGTGGATCGCAAGCAAATTTTGGTCCCAGCAGTTGGCGCGTTGCATCGGAAATACGGATTTCACTGGGCTCCGCGGACGTTTGAATACGCGAGGCGAGATTAACGGTCTCGCCCCACAAGTCATAGGCGAACCGTCTTTTGCCTATGACGCCAGCGACGATCGGTCCCGAGTGAATTCCAATTCTCAGTCTTATCGGTTCTCCTGCGAAGCTCTCGCGTTTGACCGCCTTGCGCAGTTCAACTGCGTAGTGCGCGAGGGCTTGTGCATGATCGGATCGCGCGGTGGGCAGGCCCGCGACCACCATCACACAATCGCCGATTGTCTTGATCTTTTCGCAGCCGTGCCGTTCCGAGAGCCGATCCGCCGCCTTGAAGAAGTAATTCAAGATAGCGAGCGTCGTCACCGCTCCGACGCTGCGCGCTCTTTCCGTAAAACCGACGATATCGGCAAAAAGCACACTCACCTCTGCGTGGTTGTCTGCAATTTTCTTGTGCGCTTTCAACCGCTCCGCGATCGACGCCGGAAGAATGTTGAGGAGCAGGGATTCGGCGCGCTGGTATTCACGCGACAATCCCTCCTGACTCTTCCTCAACGCCTCATTGGCCGAATGTAACTTCTCGTTGAGTTGGCGCTCCCTCTCTTGCAGAAGAGTCATTTCATAAGCCTTCTGTTGAAGCCGCTGCTTGTTGTCGCGTTCGGCAGTGGCATCAAGAAAGAGCAGCCACACGCAGTCATCATCAGCAAAAAGATGAAGGTCCGCGACACGCCCGCTGGGCAGTTCGACCATAGGCATATGAAATGGAAGCTCCGGGCAAGGCAGCAAACCTTCCATGAATTCAAGCTGATCGGCAACAGGCTTACCGATGCGAAGGGATGAGAGCCCGTAATGTTTAACGTTACCGCCCTTCGCCGCTGTCCGCAGCTGGGCGTCAATTTTCACATACGCAATAGCACGCTCGTTGTAGAAGAAATCGTAAATCCAGTTTCCGATCTCTCTTGGCAATCTTTGCATGGTCTATTTGGTGACCATCGAAGCGAGTTTAAGAAACGCATCATCGACATGCTCACCCGAGAGCGCACTTGTCAGATAGACCTGCCATCCGCGTTGCCTCAGTTCGTCGATTTCTCTATCCGGTATTACCCACCGATCGGCCAGATCAGATTTGTTGAAAAGCAATACGAACGGCATAGCACCGAATTCAGCCTCGACCCGCTCGCGCAGCGTGAGCGCGGCGGTAAGGGTAGCGGCGCGGGTTCCATCGACGACAAGCACGAGGCCTGTCGCACCTCGCACATGGCTGACGCGGAATGAGCCGATATCATCTTCGCCGGCCAAATCCCATAAAATCAGATCCACTGTTTTGTCCGGGAGTGCGACACTCTTTTTGTCGATTTTCACTCCCACCGTGGTCAAGTAGGTCTCTGAAAAGATGCTTTTCACAAACCTGCGAACCAGGCTCGTCTTTCCAACAGAGAACCCGCCCAACATACAGATCTTTTTTTGCAACATCTTGGGCTCCGACCTAGTCCAGGTTTACCGTAACGGAAACCCGGCGATTGGTGGAGCTACCAGCCTGACTATTTTCAGGCACCGCCGGTTCAAAGGTGCCCGCGCCCCGAACCAGCAGCAGTTCCGGGGCGACGCCGCGCTTGTTGAGAAGCGCACGAACTGTCTCGGCACGGGCGGCGCTGATCGACGCGTTGGCCGTCTCACGGCCCGTGGTGTCCGAATGGCCGGTCAACATGAACCGCGCAGTTACGCCTGACTTGCGGGCACTTTGGGCGAATTCCTTTATTTGATCCGCCAATCTGTCGAGAACCGGCGTCTGCTCTGGTCCCGGCACAACTTTGCCGGAAGAGAAGAAAATATCGGTCGTCTGGATGGCCTCTCTCAAATGATTGAGCTCTGCAAGGTCCAGTTCACGCAGCTGCGAGACATCCAGAACCACTCCGTCCGCCGAAAGTTGTTCAGCGGCGGCCTGCGCCCGGT
>NZ_RZOL01000260.1:0-8606 GCF_004022985.1 Mesorhizobium sp. M7A.F.Ca.ET.027.02.1.1
GCTGGAGTCTTAGAGCCTTTCCCATGTTCCACCTTGCACAACGCCGTGACAACGCCATGATTGCGGGTGAAACGGCAGGAAGGCTTAGGGGAGCAACTGGTGACGCCGCACAACGAAGCGGACAAGGACGACTACGCCGACACGGTTTTGTTGCCGGGTGACCCGCAGCGCGCCGAGTGGATGGCGCAAACGTTCCTGGAAGCGCCGCGCTGCATCAATCGCCGCCGCGGCGCGCTTGGCTTCACCGGGCTGTTTGGCGGCAAACCCGTCAGCATTCAGGCGACGGGCATCGGCGTTTCATCGTTTCTGATCTATGCGCATGAATTGCTGGACCATTATGGCGCCCGGACGTTGATCCGCACCGGCACCTGCGGCAGCCTGACCGCAAAAGCAAAACTGCGCAGCCTTGTCATCTCACAATCGGCACAGGCGGAAAGCGCCCAGAGCGGCCAGGTTTTCGGCCTTTATGGACCCGCTGGCCCCGACCCGGCGCTCCTCGCATCGTCGCTGGCCAAGGCGGTAGAATTCGGCATCGACCATCATGCCGGCCTGACGGTGTGCAGCGACATCTTCTATCACCCGGAAGGGCGCGCCCGTTTTGCCGTTGCGCAAGCGGAAGGAGCCCTGGCCGTGGATATGGAAACCAGCGCGCTCTATCGCATATCGGAGCATTTCGGAGCGCGTGCGCTGTCGATGTGTGTCGTGGTCGACAACATCGAGACCGGCGAACAGACCGACTATTCCGAGCGCCAGGCGCTTTTCACCGACATGAGCCGTCTGGCGCTCGCTGTCGCTGTGGAAGCGGGCTAAGCAGCCTCCCGCTTCGGCACCATCTGCTCATCCATTCCCGGCCGATGGCCCCGCAGATAGAGCGCGCAGGTGGTGCGCAGCATCGACGCAAAGTTCGGGATGGCGCCGTTGATCTCGATGGCTTCGTCATAAAGCTTCGAAATGAATTTTGGCGTCGTCAAATCCTGGTTTTCGGCGATTTCGTCCAGCAAAGCCCAGAATGTCGCTTCGAGCTGGATGCTGGTCGAGTGGCCGTCGATGCGAATCGACCGGTTGATCTGGCGATAGCCTTCGGGATCCTGGCCCGCAAACACCCTGCACATCCGACAAACCTCCCATGATTGTTGGTCTTGGGTGGACGGGCGTGCAGTTTGATACTGCTTGACCTGTCCCCACATGCATTCTCGGGCAAAATTGCCGGTCCGGCAATCGGACTTTCGTCCCGTTCGCGGCTGCGGGCGTGGTAACCGGCTGCCACCACCTTTTTCCCGTGCCGCGCATAATCGCCTCCACACCAGAACGGAGACTGATTTGGCCAAGGCGATCCACAGTATGATCCGGGTTCTCGACGAAGCCCGATCGCTCGATTTCTACAGAAACGCCTTCGGGCTCGATGTCGCCGACAGGCTGGATTTCGAGACATTCACGCTCATTTACCTCAGCAATGCCGAGGCAGGGTTCGAGCTCGAACTGACCGTGAACAAGGATCGGCAGGAGCCTTACGGGCTCGGCGACGGCTACGGCCATCTGGCGGTCTCGGTCGTCGATCTCGACGGCGAACATGATCGTCTCGGCGCGCTAGGGCTCAACCCGAAGAAAATCGTCGAGTTCAACCGCGACGGGTCGCTGATCGCCCGCTTTTTCTTCATCGAGGATCCCGACGGCTACAAGATCGAGGTTCTGCAACGCGGAGGTCGCTTCCAATAGGAGACATCGCAGCCGTCCCCTGACGGGGGCAGCGCGCCAGCAACGGCGTTCTGAAGAGAGCGCACATAGCAAGCAGGGAGGAATAAAATGGTCACGATCTATGACGCGAAGCCCGGGCTGTCCCGTCGCGAGCTTCTCAAACGCGGCAGCATCGGCGCGCTGCTCGTCATCTCAGGCGGCGCCGTCATCAGCCCCGAGCATGCCTGGGGACTGGAGACATCGGCACTCAAGCCCGAAACCATGGCGACGCTGATCCAGATGGCGCGTGACATCTATCCGCACGATCAGGTTCCGGACAAATATTACGCCATTGCCGTGAAAGGCCACGACGAACAGGCCGGCAAGGACGCCGCCTACAAGACTATGCTCGAAGATGGCATCGCCGACCTCGACAAGAAGTCCGGTGACGGCGGCTACCGCGGCCTTGGCTGGGAAGACCAGCGCGTCGCCGTGCTGAAGCAAATCGAGGCGACGCCGTTCTTCCAGGCCATTCGGGGTGGCCTCGTGGTCAGCCTCTACAACCAGAAAGAGGTGTGGCCGATCTTCGGTTACGAGGGCGAGTCCTATTCCAAGGGCGGCTACATCGCGCGCGGTTTCGACGACATCGAGTGGCTCTGAGCCCCGTCGTTCTTGAACCCGCAAACAGAAATCATGGGAGGAAACCATGGCAGCTTCATTTGATCTGAACAACGATGGCGTGGTCGTCATCATCGGCTCGGGCGCCGGCGGCGGCACGCTCGGCAACGAACTCGCCCAGAAGGGTGTCGACGTCGTCATCCTGGAAGCCGGCGCGCGCCACGAATACGAAGACTTCATCAATGACGAGTGGGGTTCGTTCAGCCAGCTCGCCTGGACGGACAAGCGCACCACGTCGGGCGACTGGCGTGTGGCCAAGGACTTTCCCAACCTGCCGGCCTGGATCGTCAAGTCGGTCGGCGGTTCGACCACGCATTGGGCGGGAGCTTCGCTGCGCTTCCAGGAGCATGAGTTCAAGGGGCTGTCGACCTACGGCAAACTGGAAGGCGCCAACCTGCTCGATTGGCCGATCACGCTGGCCGAGATGGAGCCCTACTATGCCCAGGCTGAAGCCAAGATGGGCGTCACCGGCACCAATGACTGGCCGCGGCTGCCGGGCAACAACAATTTCAAGGTGTTGAAGGCCGGCGCCGACAAGCTCGGCTACAAGGAATGCCACACCGGCAACATGGCGATCAACTCGGTCGATCGCGACGACCGCATGTCCTGCCAGCAGACCGGCTTCTGCTTCCAGGGCTGTAAATGGGGCGCCAAATGGTCGACGCTCTACACCGAGATACCCAAGGGAGAGGCGACAGGCCATCTCGAAGTCAGGCCGAATGCCATGGCGATCAAGATCAACCATGACGCCAGCGGAAAGGTGACCGGCGTTGTCTACGCCGACAAAGACGGCAAGCTGCAGGAGCAGAAGGCGCGCATCGTCGCGGTTGCCGGCAATTCGATCGAGAGCCCGCGGCTGCTGCTCAATTCGGCGTCGGGGAAATTCCCCGATGGGCTTGCCAACTCGTCGGGTCAGGTCGGCAAGAACTACATGCGTCACACCACCGGCTCGGTCTATGCCATCTTCGACAGACCGGTGCACATGTATCGCGGCACGACCATGGCCGGCATCATCCGCGACGAGGCGCGGCATGATCCATCGCGCGGTTTCGTTGGTGGCTACGAGTTCGAGACGCTGTCGCTCGGCCTGCCGTTCATGGCAGCGTTTCTTGATCCGGGCGCATGGGGGCGCTCGTTCACCACAGCACTCGATCACTACGACCACATGGCCGGCCTTTGGATCGTCGGTGAGGACATGCCGCGCGCGGAGAACCGCATCGCGCTGCATGCCGACGAGAAGGACGCGCACGGCATGCCGATCGCCGACGTGCATTTCGACGATCATCCAAACGACACCGCGATGCGTAACCACGCCTACAAGCAGGCTACGGCACTCTATGATGCGGTCGGCGCCACCCGCACCTTCCCGACGCCGCCCTATCCGTCGACCCACAATCTCGGTACCAACCGGATGAGCGAGAAAGCGGAAGACGGCGTCGTCAACAAGCACGGCCAGGCGCACGACATCAAGAACCTGTTCGTGTCGGATGGCAGCCAGTTCACCACCGGGGCCGCCGAAAACCCGACCCTGACGATCGTGTCGCTGGCGATCCGCCAGGCCGACTACATCGCCGCGCAGATGTCGGCCAAGACGATCTAGTCACATCCTCCCGACGGACTGCTGGCGCGGAACCGGCAAGGTTCCGCGCCTTTTTCTTGCCGCCTCACTGCTTTGTGCAGGTCGAGGCGGTGAAGGCGCCGTCGGGCTGCTTCATGATCATGTCGAAGGAGGGCACGGTTTCGCCGTCCAGCGTCGCCTGGGTCAGCGACAGTGAATTGCCGCCGGCGGTATATCCGCCCAGCGGCCCCAGCCACGAGATCACGCCGTTTGCGTCCATTTGGTAGTTGTAGCCCTGCCGCGCGGTGCCGAAGACGCTAAGGCTGGTGTAGACGGGGCCGCTGTAGACGTTCCCCTTGATGGTGATGTCGCCGAGGCTGAGGAACATGCCAAGCAGGTACACTTCGCAATGATAGGCGCCGTCAGGCATCTTGCCGTCGCTGAAATCGGCTCGCGCGGCCACGGTTGCTGCAGCCAGAAGCAGTATGCCGATGAAAATACGTGAAATACCTGAAACCATGACGTCGCTCGCTTGAAGAGCGAGCTTGCCCTATTTTTGCACCGCGCCGCAACATCGGTCGCCTGAGGCACTGGTGAGTTCAAAATCTAGGCAGGTTTGGCAAATGATCGAAAAATAGGCAGAGGCTGCGCAAGCTGCGCAAAATTCCCTCAATCGATTTCTGGCCACCTCTCTTTGTTTTGTAAGCCCTATATGCCAAGGTGCTGATATCTATAATTTATTTGTGCCCTTTCGGGATTGCCAGAGCGGTTGGCATGGGGGTTGCTTTGTAGTGTTGCGGTGCAATCAACTAGCTTGGGAGTCTGTAATATGAGGGGTAATTTCTCGACAATAACAAAAATGTTTTCGGCTGGTGTGGTCGCCGCCGGCCTGTTGACGTCCGCTCCGGTCAAGGCCGCCGACGACACGATCAAGGTCGGCATTCTCCATTCGCTGTCGGGGACCATGGCGATTTCGGAGACGACGCTGAAGGACGCCATGCTGATGCTCATCGACGAGCAGAACGCCAAGGGTGGTCTGCTCGGCAAGAAGCTCGAGGCGGTCGTCGTCGATCCGGCTTCCAACTGGCCGCTGTTTGCCGAAAAAGCGCGCGAACTGATCTCCAAGGACAAGGTCGCGGCGGTGTTCGGCTGCTGGACCTCGGTGTCGCGCAAATCGGTGCTGCCGGTGTTCTCGGAACTCGACAATATCCTGTTCTACCCCGTCCAGTATGAGGGCGAGGAAAGCGAGCGCAACGTGTTCTACACCGGTGCGGCGCCGAACCAGCAGGCCATCCCGGCTGTCGACTATCTGATGAGCGAGGATGGTGGTTCGGTGAAGCGCTGGGTGCTGGAAGGCACCGACTACGTCTATCCGCGCACCACCAACAAGATCCTCGAGGCCTATCTGAAGGCCAAGGGCGTGGCGGCTGAAGACATCATGGTCAATTACACGCCGTTCGGCTTCTCCGACTGGCAGACCGAAGTTTCGGCGATCAAGAAGTTCGGTTCGGCCGGCAAGAAGACCGCCGTCGTCTCGACCGTCAACGGCGACGCCAACGTGCCGTTCTACAAGGAACTCGGCAACCAGGGCATCAAGGCCGAGGACATCCCGGTCATGGCCTTCTCGGTCGGCGAGGAAGAGCTAGCCGGTCTCGACACCGCGCCGCTGGTCGGCCATCTCGCCGCCTGGAACTATTTCGAGAGCGTCGACACGCCCGAGAACAAGAAGTTCATCGCCGACTGGCACAAGTTCATCAAGAACGACAAGCGCACCACCAACGATCCGATGGAAGCCCATTATATCGGCTTCAACATGTGGGTGAAGGCGGTCGAGAAGGCCGGCACCACCGATCCGGACAAGGTCATCGACGCCATGATCGGCGTGTCGGTGCCGAACCTGACCGGCGGCTATTCGACGATGATGCCGAACCACCACATCACCAAGCCGGTGCTGATCGGCGAAATCCAGGCCGACGGCCAGTTCGAAACCGTGTCGCGCACGCCGGGCCTGGTGATGGGTGACGAGTGGTCCGACTATCTGCCTGATTCCAAGGACCTGATCTCCGATTGGCGCGCGCCTCTGTCCTGCGGCAACTTCAATGTTGCCACCGGCAAGTGCGGCGGCAAGGGCACGAACTGATCCTCCCCGGGCTGGACCTTCAGGTCCATGCCCATGACCGCGCGCGTCCGGACGGCTTCCTCCGCCGTCCGGACGCCCACTTCAACCTTCAGGGGTTACCAGAGACCGATGATCTTGATCCGCACGGGTTTGATGCTGTTGTTCCTGCTGGCGACACTGTCGTCCTCCGGCGCCGGCGAAGCCGATCTGCGCGGCATCATCGCCAAATTCGCCACGGCCAAGGGCTTTTCCGAGATCGGGGCCGTCGTCCACGAACTGGCGGCCGCCGGCGATCCGGCGGTAGAGCGGCCGCTTGCGGCACTTGCCGACGGCAACCTGTATGTCCGCAAGGCTGATTCCCTTGTGTTTGTCGGCAAGGAAGCGGGCGAAAGCGTCCAGCTTTCCGACCCGTTGAGCGGCGAGGCGTCGGGCGAAGCGGCCAAGGACGGCATCACCAAGATCAAGGTCAACAACACGCTGCGTCGCGTCATACGCGATGCGTTGGGCACGCTGACGCTCGGCGCCAAGGACCCGGCCGTGCGTGTTGCCGCCGCCGACACCATGTTCAAGACTCCCGACGCCGCAAACATCGGACCGCTCGACACGGCAATCGCCAGTGAGACCGTGGCCAGCGTCAAGGCGCTGCTCGAACAGGCTCGTGCCGCCTCCGTTCTGGTCTCCGACCGGCCCGAAGCCGACAAGCTCGCTGCAATTGCCCTGATCGGCGCGCGTGGCGACCGCGATGCGGTTTCCCTGCTCACCTCGGTCGAGGCGAATTCCACCGACGCGGTCAAGCAAGCGGCGACGACCGCAATCGCCAACATCAATTCGACGCTGGCCTTCTGGGATGCCGGGCAGAACATCTGGTACGGCATCTCGCTGGGCTCGGTGCTGCTGCTGGCGGCAATCGGCCTTGCCATTACCTTCGGCGTCATGGGTGTCATCAACATGGCGCATGGCGAGATGGTCATGCTCGGCGCCTACACGACCTTCGTCGTCCAGCAGGTGATCCGCACCTCCTTTCCCGGCCTGTTCGACTGGTCGCTGGTCATTGCGCTGCCGCTGGCCTTCCTCGTCGCGGCCCTTGTTGGCCTGATCATCGAGCGCGGCGTCATCCGTTTCCTCTATGGCCGGCCGCTTGAAACGCTGCTGGCGACATGGGGCGTCTCGCTGATCCTGCAGCAGGCCGTGCGCTCGATCTTCGGGCCGACCAACCAGGAGGTCGGCAACCCATCCTGGATGTCGGGCTCGTTCAATCTCGGACAGTTGGCGATCACCTGGAACCGGCTGTGGATCCTGGTTTTCGCGCTCGCTGTCTTCGGCATCCTGCTCTACGTGATGAAGCGCACGCCCTGGGGCCTGCAGATGCGCGCCGTCACCGCCAACCGGCGCATGGCCGCCTCGATGGGCATCAGGACGCCATGGGTAGACGCGCTGACCTTCGCGCTCGGCTCCGGCATTGCAGGCATTGCCGGCGTCGCGCTCAGCCAGATCGACAACGTCTCGCCCAATCTCGGTCGCGGCTACATCATCGACAGCTTCATGGTCGTCGTCTTCGGCGGCGTCGGCAATCTGTGGGGCACGCTGGTCGGCGCCTTCTCGCTCGGCATCGTCAACAAGTTCCTCGAGCCCTATGCGGGCGCGGTGCTCGGCAAGATCGTCGTGCTGGTGCTGATCATCCTGTTCATCCAGAAGCGCCCGCGCGGCCTGTTCGCGCTCAAGGGCAGGGCGGTGGAAGCATGATCACGGGACGCTTCTTTGCCGCCGGCGCGGACCGCCGCATCGCCATCACGATCTTCATCCTGCTGGCGGTGGCCGTCCTTGTGCCGCTGCTCAACCTTGCGGTGTCTCCCACCAGCGCCTTCTACGTCCCTTCCTACATCGTCGCGCTGACAGGCAAATATCTCTGCTATGCGCTGCTCGCCTTGGCGCTTGACCTGGTCTGGGGCTATTGCGGCATCCTCTCGCTCGGTCACGGCGCCTTCTTCGCGCTCGGCGGCTATGCGATGGGCATGTATCTGATGCGGCAGATCGGTTCGCGCGGCGTTTACGGCAATCCCATCTTGCCCGACTTCATGGTGTTCCTGAACTACAAGGAATTGCCCTGGTTCTGGTACGGTTTCGACCATTTCTGGTTCGCCGGCCTCATGGTGCTCGCGGTGCCCGGCCTGCTCGCTTTCGTCTTTGGCTGGTTCGCCTTCCGCAGCCGCGTCACCGGCGTTTATCTCTCGATCATCACCCAGGCGATGACCTACGCGCTGCTGCTTGCCTTTTTTCGCAACGACATGGGGTTCGGCGGCAACAACGGCCTGACCGATTTCAAGGATATTCTCGGCTTCAACGTGCAGGCCGACGCGACGCGTTCGGCGCTGTTCGCGGCCAGCGCCGTGATGCTGGCACTTGCCGTCTTCGTCACCTGGGCGATCGTCGGCTCCAAATACGGCAAGCTCCTGATGGCGGTGCGCGATGCCGAGAGCCGCACGCGCTTCCTCGGCTGGCGGGCCGAGAACGTGAAACTGTTCGCCTTCACCGTCTCGGCTGTCATGGCCGGCATAGCCGGCGCGCTCTACGTGCCGC
>NZ_RZOL01000261.1:0-8597 GCF_004022985.1 Mesorhizobium sp. M7A.F.Ca.ET.027.02.1.1
AGCGGCTCGTCCATCAGATAGATCGAAGGCTTGCGCACCAGCGCGCGACCGATGGCAACGCGCTGCATTTCGCCGCCCGAAAGCTTGGTCGAGCGATTGGCGAGCTTGTGATGGATGCGCACCATCTTCGCCACCTCCTCGACCCGGCGGCGGATCTGGTCCTCCGGCATTTTCCGCGCCGGCGAGCGCAGCGGGAAGGCGAGGTTGTCGAATACCGACAGATGCGGATAGAGCGAATACTGCTGGAAGACGAAGGCGGTGTCACGCTCGGCCGGCGACAGCGTCGTGGCGTTGTGTCCACCGATCTCGATCGTGCCGGTATCCGGCCGTTCCAACCCGGCGATGAGCCGCAGCGTCGTTGTCTTACCGGCCCCGGTCGGCCCGAGCAGCACGACGAATTCGCCATCTGCTATGTGCAGGTCGAGGCCGTTGACGGCGGCATGATCGCCGAAACTCTTGGTCGCGTTCTTGATGTGCACCTCAGCCATGCTGGGTCCTCCGCTCCGAGGCGACATCGTGGATCGCGGTTCTCACTGCGCGGCCCGATCCCTTCTCGAACAGCGACAGCCGCGCGCTGCTCAGCGTCAGGCCGACATGGTCGCCGGTGGACAGCCGGATTTCGGCCGGCACGCGTGCCTTGATGATACCGTCCGCCGTTTCGACCGCGACGATCTGCGTGGTGCCGAGATATTCGGTGCCGTAGATGGCGCCGCGCAGCTTGGAGGCGTCGTCGAAGCGTATGTGCTCCGGGCGGATGCCAAGGGCCATGTCGCTGGGTGCGATGTCCTCTCGTACCTCCGGCACCGCGACCTTCGCACCTTGCACGATGATCTCCCTGGCGCCCTTGGCGACCCCGCCGCCAAATCCCAAAAAGTTCATCGGCGGCGAGCCAATGAAGTCGGCGACGAACATGGTTGCCGGGCGGTCGTAGATTTCGCGTGGGCTTCCGAACTGTTCGATGACGCCATGGTTCATCACGGCGATCTTGTCGGCCATCGACATCGCTTCCATCTGGTCGTGCGTGACATAGACCGTCGTGGCACGGATGCGGTTGTGCAGTTCGCGCAGTTCATGGACCATCAAATCGCGGAATTCGGTGTCGAGCGTGCCGAGCGGCTCATCCATCAGGAAGCATTTTGGCCGCCGCACGATGGCGCGGCCGAGCGCGACCCGCTGGCGGTCACCACCGGCAAGTCCGGAGACGGATTTGTTGAGCAGGTGATCGATGCGCAGCAGTTTTGCTGTTTCCTCGACACGGGTGCGGATCTCGGCCGAAGGCATGCCTTGCGCCAACAGCGGGAAGCCGATGTTCTTGCGCACGTTCATGTGCGGATAGAGCGCGAACAGCTGGAAGACGAAGGCGATGTCGCGCTCGCGTGCCCGCAGCATGGTGACGTCGTCGCCGCCGAGCAGGATCTGGCCGCCGGTCGGCAGTTCGAGCCCGGCGATCATGCGCAAGGTCGTCGTCTTGCCACAGCCCGACGGCCCGAGCATGACGAAGAACTCGCCATCCTCGACGACGAAGTTGGAATCCTGCACGGCAACGAAATCGCCGAAGGCCTTTCTCAGGTGCTGGACGCGGATTTCGGCCATGATTATTCCGGGAATTTCGAGACGATGATGAA
The DNA here is from genome assembly GCF_004022985.1 of Mesorhizobium sp. M7A.F.Ca.ET.027.02.1.1. NCBI lineage: Bacteria > Pseudomonadati > Pseudomonadota > Alphaproteobacteria > Hyphomicrobiales > Phyllobacteriaceae > Mesorhizobium > Mesorhizobium sp. M7A.F.Ca.ET.027.02.1.1. Next base: position 1,626 of record NZ_RZOL01000261.1, read on the forward strand.
CATCACGGTGCCGGCGAGCATGGTGATGAAGGAGTAGGTGTAGAGCGACAGCGCGAAGGGCTGGAACAGCATCAGGAAGCCGATGGCGATCAGCGCCGTGGCGATGTTTTCCATCAGCCCGCGCCTGGCCCAGACCGGCCAGCGCGACTTGCGTTTCTGAGGCTTGGTCATGCTCATTTGCGCACCGCGCCGAAGGTGATGCCGCGCAGCAATTGCTTGCGGAGCAGAATGGTGAAGACCAGGATCGGCACCAGGAAGATCGTCGTGCCGGCCGCGACCGCCGGCCAGTCCTGGCCGCCTTCGCCGATGATGGTTGGGATGAAGGGCGGCGCGGTCTGCGCGGTGCCCGAGGTCAGGAGTGCCGCGAACGCATACTCGTTCCAGGCGAAGATCAGGCAGAAGATCGCGGTCGCTGCAATGCCGGTCGTCGCTTGCGGCAGCACGGTGCGCCAGAAGGCCTGCAGCCGTGTATAGCCGTCGATCATCGCCGCCTCTTCGTACTCGCGCGGGATTTCGTCGATGAAGCCTTTCAGCAGCCACACCGCCAGCGAAACATTGACCGCCGTGTAGAGCAGGATCATGCCGAGCGCCGTGTCCGACAGGCCAAGCTCGCGGTACATCAGATAGATCGGAATGGCGACGGCGATCGGCGGCATGAAGCGCGTCGACAGGATGAAGAACAAAAGGTCGTCGGCGAGCGGCACCTTGAAGCGTGAGAAGCCGTAGGCCGACAGCGTGCCGAGGAAGACGGCGCAGAAAGTCGAGCCGAAGGCGATGATCAGCGAATTGACGAAGCGCGGCAGGAAGTTGGACGGGCCGGCGATCACCATGTTGCGCTTGCGCGTGGTCTCGTCGCAGAAGCCTGTCGCCGGGCCCAGCGAGTTGATGTATTCCGGCGTCTGCCGGGTCCGCGTCGTGAACAGATTGCAGTAGCCCTCAAGGCTTGGCTGGAACAGGATCTTGGGCGGATAGGCGATCGAATCCGGCGGCGTTTTGAAGCTGGTGGCGAAGATCCACAGCAGCGGCACGATCGAGATCAGTGCGTAAAGTACGATGATCGTGCCGGCGATCCGTTTCGAGTTGCTGCTGGGTGCGACGACCGAATGGGCTGTGGTCAGGCTCATCTCTGCTTCACCTTGTTGAGCGCCTTGACGTAGATGTTGGCGAGGCCGAACACCGCCACGAAAAGAATGATTGCGAAGGCCGAGGAATAGCCGGTGCGCCAGCTTTCGAAAGCCTGCCGCTTCAGCGTTATCGAGGCGACCTCGGTGGTCGAGCCCGGCCCGCCGCCGGTCAACAGATTGACCATGTCGAACATCTTGAAGTTCTCGATGCCGCGAAACAGCACAGCCAGCATGATGAAGGGCAGCGCCATCGGCAGCGTGATCGACCAGAATTGCCGCCAGTTGGAGGCGCGGTCGACCTCGGCCGCCTCGTAGATGTATTCGGGGATGGAGCGTAGGCCCGCGAGGCAGATCAGCATCACGTAGGGTGTCCACATCCAGGTGTCGACGATGATGATCGACCAGGGCGCCAGCGACACGTTGGAGAGCATCTGGATATCGGTCGGCGGAATCCTCGTGACGAAGGAAATCGCGTAGGCGAACAGGCCGATCTGCAGCTCGTAGAGGAAGCGCCAGAAATTACCGACCACCGCCGGCGACAGCATCATGGGCACCAGGATCAGCGTCGTCCAGAAGGCGTGGCCGCGGAACTTCCTGTCGATCAGCCAGGCCAGGGTGAAGCCGATCAGCGTCTGCAGCAGGATGGTCCAGAACACGAAATGCGCCGTCGTCTGCATGGCGATCCAGATATCCTTGTCGCCGAGGATGCGCTGGTAGTTGGCAAAGCCGAGGTTCTTCACCACCTCGTTCGGGCGGTTGGCGCGGTAGTTGGTGAACGACAGATAGATCGCCCAGAACAGCGGGAAGATGTTGATGGCCAGCAGCAACAGGATCGTCGGCGAGATGAACAGCCAGGCGAGGCCCTTGTCGCTGATGCCCCGGACCTTGCGGGCCAACGGTTCCGGCGTCGCCCGGGCAACGTTCTCCGCGGTCCGATTGAGCATGGTGAGTCCTGCTTCGGTCACTTGGTCGTCTCTGTCATGGAATTTATCTGAACTGCGTCCCGTGCCAAGGGCGGCACGGGACGCATGGGTCGAGCTCGGGAGGAGCCGGGTTACATCTTGCCCCAGTTACATCTTACCGTCGTCCTGGAAGACCTGCGTCCAGTCCTTGACCAGGCCGTCCAGCGCATCCTTGGCCGAACCTTGGCCGGCGACGACATAGTCGTGGAAACGCTTCTGCGAGGCCTGCAGCAGCGGGGCGTAGCTCGGCTCGGCCCAGAAGTCCTTCACGATGGCCATCGAGTCGAGGAAGGTCTGCGCGTAGGGCTGGCTGGCCGGGAAGCCCGGATCCTTGACCACCGCGTTGAGGCAGGAATAACCGCCGAGCGACCACCATTTGGCCTGCACGTCCTTGTTGGCGAACCATTTGATGTATTTCAGCGCCGCTTCCTGCTTGTCGGAATAGGACACCACGGAGATGCCCTGGCCGCCGAGCTGGGCGAACTGCTCGCCGTCAGGCCCCTTCGGGTTGACGAAGTAGCCGATCTTGTCGCCGCCGACATTCTCGTCCTTCTGCAGGCCCGGCCACGTGAAGGCGAAGTTCATGTGCATCGCCACCTGGCCGGATTTGAAGGCATCGACGCCTTCGCCCATATAGCTGTTCGAGGCACCCGGAGGCGTGCAGCAATCATAGAGCGCCTTGTAGAACTCCAGCCCCTTCACCGACTTGTCGGAGTTGACGAAGCCTTCCATCTCGTAGGGCTTTTTGGGGTTTTCGTACTGGAAGCCATAGCTGTAGAGCACGTCCATGGCGCCCATGGTGATGCCTTCAGAGCCGCGCTCGGTGTAGATCGAGGCGCCGTAGACGGTCTTGCCGTCGATCTCACGCTTCTGGAAGAACTCGGCGACCTGCTTCAACTGGTCGAAAGTGGTCGGCGGGCCGAGATCCCAACCGTACTTCTCCTTGAATTCCTTCTGCAGTTCCGGCTTGGAGAACCAGTCCTTGCGATAGGTCCAGCCGACGACGTCGCCCATGGCCGGCAGCGCCCAGTAGTTCGGCGTGTTCTTCGGCCATTCCGAATAGCCGACGACGGTTGCCGGCACGAAATCGTCCATGCTGATCTTCTCCTTGTCGAAGAAGTCGTTCAGCTTGACGTAATGGCCGTTCTCGGCAGCGCCGCCGATCCACTGGCTGTCGCCGATGATCAGGTCGCACAATTTGCCGTGCGAGTTCAGCTCGTTGAGGAAACGGTCGGCATAGTTGGTCCATGGCACGAACTCGAATTTCATGCCGATGCCGGTTTCCTTGGTAAAATCCTTGGACAGTTCGACAAGCGCGTTGGCCGGGTCCCAGGCGGCCCAGCACAGCGTCAGGTCTTCAGCGTGCGCGACGTTCGAGACGGCTGTCGACGCTGTGATCGCCGAGGTCAGTCCCAACGCCAGTTTCAAGCTCGATTTCATGACTTCCTCCCATTTGCGAAACGCGCCCGGATGACGGTTTCAAAAAGCCCTCAACCCCTCTCCTCAGGGGCCCAAACATGGCTGCGCGGTTACGCTGCGGATGTTTAGTAATTTGTTTAGTGATGCAATTTTTACTAAACAAAGCAAGCGAATTCGTTGCTGCGCCGCAGCATGCTTATCGCGATGTCTGAAAACGTTGGAGAAGCGCGGCTCGCTGGTCGGCTTACCGAAGCTGTTCAGGCCGATTGTGACCAGGACGTGGGGTCGCCTCGGCTTCTCAACCGACCCTTCTGGTGCTCACCATCACCTTCCGGATCGGCGGTGCCGGCGGCAGCAGCATACGGATATCGGCAAACGGGAACGACGGTTCGAAGCGGAAGGCTTCGGCCGAGGAGCCTTGCGCGCCGTTGCACTGGCCGGCGCGAAAGGCGTTCTGTGTCCGCGCGATGTCGACGAAGCGGTCGGGATCCTGCGACTGATGCATTCGGATCGCTTCGGCCTTGACGTCGGCATGGGCGGAAATGTCGACATAGTGCGTCGGCGAAAAACCGGTGCCGCCCATCGTGTCGGCATGCAGCACCGGGACGGCGAAAGACGCCGCGATGCGCACGCCGTCCGACAGCGCGCGATGGTCGGCATGATAGTCGTTGGGCGCATGCGTGATCACCAGATCCGGGCCGGTTTGACCAATCAGTGCTTTCAGAGCTCCGATCAGCGCTGCATCGGCCACCAACTCGCCGTCCGGAAAGTCGAGGAAGCGTGGCATTGCGCCTACCAGCGCAGCCGCGGCCGTTGCTTCATCGCGACGGACACGAGCGAGAACAGCGGGATCACTCGTGCCGCCCCTGGCACCATCCGTGGCCATGGCAAAAGTGAGCTCTGCGCCTTGCGCGGCATAGGCGGCCATCGTACCGAACATGAAGATCTCGATGTCGTCCGGATGGGCACCGAGCGCCAGGATTTTCAAATCACTCTCTCCCCGGAACTGGAACAACGTGACGAACGGAATCCTGCTCGCCCTGATCGCCTACGCAAGCTATTCGGGCAGCGATGCCGTTGTCAAAAGCCTGGGCGGTCAACTCACGATCTTCGAGATCGGCTTTTTCATAACTTTGTTCGCGGGCTTCTTCCTATTCTTCACGCGACCTGCGGGCGAACGCTGGCGCGATTTCTGGCGCACCAAAAGACCATGGGCGGTGCAGGCGCGCGCCTGGGCGGGCATCGCTTCCGGCGTGCTCAGCGTCTACGCCTTCACCACCATTCCTCTGGCCGAGTCCTATGCGCTGATCTTCCTGGCGCCGCTCTGCGTCACCATTCTCTCCACGGTGATCCTCAAGGAGAAGGTCGGCCCCTGGCGCTGGCTGGCGGTGGTCGCCGGTTTTGCCGGCGTCATGCTGGTGGTGCGGCCTGGCTTTCGCGAACTCAATCTCGGCCATCTTGCCGCCTTCGGCGTTGCTTTCCTCGCGGCCACCAGCGTCATCCTGATGCGCTCGCTGGCGCAGCAGGAAAAGCGCACCACCATGCTCGGCGTGCTGGTCGGTTGCGGCCTGCTGTTCAACGGCATCGGTGCCGCCGCCACCGCCTTCACTGTTCCCAGCGGAAAGCAGTTGCTGTGGCTGGCAATGGCCGGTGCCTTCACCGCGGGTGGACAATTCCTGCAGCTGCTGGCCATGAAATACGCGCCCGCCAACCGCGTCGCGCCGACGCATTATTCGCAGATCGCCTGGGCGGTGATCCTCGGCGCGTTGTTCTTCCAGGAATATCCGGACGGGCTGTCGCTGGTTGGCCTGGCGGTCGTTGGCGGCGCCGGCCTTTTGACCATGGTTCGTGAGGAAGCGCGGCTGGGCACCGTGCGCTGGAACCCGTTTTCGCGCACCCGGCTTTAAACCGACTCTGGTTGCGCCTTGGCCGTAACCGCTGATATGCGGGCGCCATGACCACAAAACCCCTGCCGGAGCTTCCTGTATCCGCCGTGCTGCCGGCGCTGAGGGAAGCGCTGGGCCATGGCAACAGCGCCGTGCTGGTGGCGCCGCCGGGCGCCGGCAAGACGACGCTGGTGCCGCTGGCGCTGCTTGACGCGCCTTGGCTCGGCGCCGGCAAGATCATCCTGCTTGAACCGCGCCGGCTCGCCGCCCGCGCCGCCGCCCGCCGGATGGCTGAATTGCTTGGTGAGGAACCTGGCGCCACCGTCGGCTATGCCATGCGCATGGAAAACCGCATTTCGGCAAAGACCAGGATCGTGGTCGTCACCGAAGGCGTGCTGGCGCGCATGATCCTCGACGATCCCGAACTGCCCGGTGTTTCGGCTGTCATCTTCGACGAATTCCACGAGCGCTCGCTTGACGGCGATTTCGGTCTCGCGCTGGCGCTCGACGTGCAAGGGGCGCTCAGGCCGGATCTGCGCTTGGCAGTGATGTCGGCGACGCTCGACGGCGCGCGTGTCGCCAAACTCATGTCGGGCGCGCCGGTGATCGAGAGCGAGGGCCGCGCCTTTCCCGTCGAAATCCGCTATGACGAAAGGCCGGCCGGCATCGCCATCGAGGACGCCATGGCAAAGGCGATCCGCGCCGCCCTCGCCGACGAAAGCGGCAGCGTGCTTGCTTTCCTGCCCGGCCAGCGCGAGATCGAGCGCACCGCCGAACGGCTGGCCGGCAAGGTCGGCACCGATACCGACATCGTCCCGCTCTACGGCATGCTCGACGGCAAGGCGCAGGACGCGGCGATCAAGCCGCAGCCGGCCGGCCGCCGCAAGGTGGTGCTGGCCACCTCGATCGCCGAAACCTCGATCACCATCGACGGCGTGCGCGTTGTCATCGATTCGGGCCTGTCGCGGCTGCCGCACTATGAGCCGGCCAGCGGCCTCACCCGGTTGGAGACCGTGCGCGTCAGCAGGGCTTCCGCCGACCAGCGCGCCGGCCGTGCCGGGCGCACGCAGCCAGGCGTCGCCATCCGGTTGTGGCGGGCCGAGCAGACGGCTGCACTCCCCGCCTTCACGCCGCCGGAAATCCTTGAGGCCGATCTGTCCGGACTGCTGCTCGATTGCGCTGCCTTCGGCGTTGCCGATCCGGCAGGGCTCGCTTTTCTCGATCCGCCGCCTGTTCCGGCCCTTAATGAGGCAAGGGGGCTACTACGCGCGCTGGATGCCATCGACGACACGGGGCGCCTGACGGACGCGGGTGCAGCGATGCGCAAGCTCGCCCTGCCGGTGCGGTTGGCGCACATGGTTGCCGAGGCAGCCGGCAGCGGCCATGCCTTCGAGGCGGCGATGCTTGCCGTGCTGCTCACCGAACGCGGCCTTGGTGGCGACGGCGCCGATCTGGAGCGGCGGCTGATGCGTTTTCGCGGGGAAAAATCGCCACGCGCTACAGCCGCCAAGCAGCTCGCCGAACGGCTGGCGAGGCAGGCTGGCGAGGCGAAGGGCAGCGAAGCTGCGGCAGCCGGTCCCC
>NZ_RZOL01000262.1:0-8579 GCF_004022985.1 Mesorhizobium sp. M7A.F.Ca.ET.027.02.1.1
CGCTCAACATGCTGTCGACGCTGACCGCCATCCATCTCGGCCATGTGCATGACGGCTACATGGTCAATCTCATGGCCGACAACATCAAGCTGCGCGACCGCGCGGCGCGCATCGTCGCCGCCGTCAGCGGGCGCGGCACGGACGAAGCGGCCCGCCTGCTCGAGAAGAGCGGCGGCGCGGTCAAGACCGCCATTCTGCTCGCCGCCGGCGCCGACAGCACTGACGCGGCGCAGAAGATACTGGAAGAGGCCGGCCAGAAGCTGCGGCCGGCCCTTTCCGCGCTGGGGCATGATCCCGAAAAGTGGAAGCCGCTTTTCGGAAAAGATCATGCTCGAACAGAGAAATAGAGCCTGGTTCATCCCGATTTTCATCGGGGTGAAACAGGCTTGCGAGGGGAGCAAAGGGCGCGCTGCCTCCGTTCTCATCAAAACCGAACCTGAAAAAGGTCAACAGGGAGACTGAGCATGACAACGAAACTACTGACGGCACTGCTTTTGGGCACCAGCATTCTCGGCTCGGCCGGGGTTGCCTATGCCGAAGACGTAACGCTCAACATCGAAAGCTGGCGCGGCGACGACCTTGCCATCTGGAAGGACAAGCTGATCCCGGCTTTCGAAGCCAAGAACCCAGGCATCAAGGTGGTGTTCGCGCCGTCGGCCCCGACCGAATATGATGCAGCGCTCGGCGCCAAGCTCGCCGCCGGCTCGGCGGGCGACCTGATCACCTGCCGCCCGTTCGACAAGTCGCTCGAGCTGTTCAAGAAGGGCAACCTCGCCGACCTCTCGGCGCTGCCCGGCATGGAGAACTTCTCACCGGTGGCCAAGTCCGCCTGGCAGACCGACGACGGCAAGGCGAGCTTCTGCGTGCCGATGGCCTCGGTCATCCACGGCTTCATCTACAACAAGGACGCCTTCGACAAGCTCGGCATCAAGGTGCCGGAGACCCGCGACGAGTTCTTCGCTGCGCTCGACAAGATCAAGGCCGACGGCACCTACATCCCGATGGCGATGGGCACCAAGGATCTCTGGGAAGCCGCGACCATGGGCTACCAGAACATCGGCCCGAACTACTGGAAGGGCGAGGACGGCCGCGCAGCACTGATCAAGGGCGAGCAGAAGCTAACCGACAAGGACTGGGTCGCGCCGTATGAGGAACTGGCCAAGTGGAAGCCTTATCTCGGCGACGGCTTCGAGGCGCAGACCTATCCGGACAGCCAGAACCTGTTCACGCTCGGCCGCGCCGCCATCTATCCGGCCGGCTCGTGGGAAATCGGCCTGTTCAACACCCAGGCGCAGTTCAAGATGGGCGCCTTCCCGCCGCCGGTCGAGCGAGCCGGCGACACCTGCTACATATCGGACCATACCGATATCGGCATGGGCCTGAATGCGGCTTCGAAGAACGCCGATGCGGCCAAGACCTTCCTGTCCTGGGTCGCCTCGCCGGATTTCGCCACCATCTACGCCAACGCGCTGCCGGGCTTCTTCAGCCTGAACTCCGCGCCGGTGAAGATGGAAGACCCGCTGGCGCAGGAATTCGTCTCCTGGCGCGGCAAGTGCAAGTCGACGATCCGCTCGACCTACCAGATCCTGTCGCGCGGCACGCCGAACCTCGAGAACGAGACCTGGGTTGAATCGGCCAACGTCATCAACGGCACCGATACGCCGGAAGCCGCGGCCAAGAAGCTGCAGACCGGTCTCGACAGCTGGTACAAGCCGGCGAAGTAAGAGCTCAGGCAACGGAACCGGCCGGGCGCAGGCCTGGCCGGTTCCGGACTACCTCGTTCAGAGTGCGCTTATTCAGATAGCGATTGTCGGCACCGCCTCCCGGCCTTACCCTCTCATCGGGGAAGGCTAGCTGATCAGTCGCAGGCCTTTGTTCTTGCCGCATCGGGCAGGAATGTTCGGGCCGTGCATCGAGGCATCATCTAGATCGATACCCTTTGGAACCGAGAGACGGCGGGGACCGAACTCATGGCCGCAGATATCAGACCGAAAAGATCGTTCCGCTGGCACATCGGCATCTTCCTGGCGCCGGCCGTGCTTGTCTACACGGCGATTATGATCCTGCCGCTCGCCGGCACGCTGCAGCTGTCGCTGTTCCGCAACATCGAGCAGCACCAGGTCTTCGTCGGGCTGCAAAACTTCCGCACCCTGTTCGGCGATCCCAACTGGTCGGTGGGTTTCTGGAACGCGCTGAGAAACAATGTCTGGTTCTTCATCATCCACATGATCGTGCAGAACCCGATCGGCGTCATGCTGGCGGCGCTGCTGTCCAGCCCGAAACTGAGATTCGCGGCCTTCTACCGCACGGCGATCTTCGTTCCGACCATCCTGTCCTTCGTTATCGTCGGCTTCGCCTGGAAGCTGATCCTGTCGCCGCTGTGGGGCGTGGCGCCGCATCTGATGGATATCGTCGGCCTGAAAAGCCTGTTCACGCCGTGGCTCGGCAAGGAGCAATATGCACTGACCGCACTCAGCCTGATCTCGGTGTGGCAGTTCGTCGGCATCCCGATGATGCTGATCTATGCCGCCCTGCTGTCGATCCCCGAAGAGGTGATCGAGGCCGCCGAATGCGACGGGATTACCGGCCTTTCACAGTTCTGGAAGATCAAGCTGCCGCTGATCCTGCCGTCGATCGGCATCATCTCGATCCTCACCTTCGTCGGCAATTTTAACGCTTTCGACCTGATCTACACCGCGCAAGGCGCGCTCGCCGGGCCAAACTATTCGACCGACATTCTCGGCACCTTCCTCTACCGCGCCTTCTTCGGCTTCCAGCTGCAGACCGGCGACCCCAATATGGGCGCGGCGATCGCCACGATGATGTTCCTGATCATCCTCGGCGGCGTCTGCGTCTACCTCTTCCTCGTCCAGACGCGCCTGCGTCGCTATCAGTTCTGAGGGGCCGAGAGATGAGCACCGCCACCCGTTCCGTGCCCCGCACCATCGGCGCCCACGCGATCCTTTTGACCTACACGGCAATCGCGCTGTTTCCGGTGATCCTCGTCATCATGAATTCGTTCAAGTCCCGCGCCGGCATCTTCGGCGCGCCGCTGACGCCGCCGACGCCAAAGACCTTCGACTTGATCGGCTACACGACCGTCATCGGCCAGGGCGACTTCATCCACTATTTCCAGAACAGCCTCGTCGTCACCGTCGCCTCGCTGTTCTTCGTGCTCCTGTTCGGCGCCATGGCGGCGTTCGCCCTGTCGGAATACCGCTTCCGCGGCAACTCGCTGATGGGGCTCTATCTGGCGCTCGGCATCATGATCCCGATCCGGCTGGGCACCGTCGCCATCCTGCAATTGATGGTGGCGAGCGGGCTGGTCAACACGCTGACGGCGCTGATCCTGGTCTACACCGCGCAGGGCCTGCCGCTTGCCGTGTTCATCCTGTCGGAATTCATGAAGCAGGTGTCCGACGATCTGAAGAATGCCGGCCGCATCGACGGCCTGTCCGAATACACCATCTTCTTCCGCCTGGTGCTGCCGCTGGTCAGGCCCTCGATGGCGACCGTCGCCGTCTTCACCATGATCCCGATCTGGAACGACCTGTGGTTCCCGCTGATCCTGGCGCCGTCGGAGGAAACCAAGACCGTGACGCTCGGCGCGCAGCTGTTCCTCGGCCAATTCGTCACCAACTGGAACGCCATCCTGGCAGCCCTGTCGCTGGCGATCATGCCGGTGCTGATCCTCTACGTCATCTTCTCGCGGCAGCTGATCCGCGGCATCACGTCCGGAGCCGTCAAGTGAGTTCTGAAACACCTCTTCGCGTCGTCGTCGCCGGGCTCGGCAATATGGGTCGCAGCCATGCGCTGGCTTATCATACCAATCCAGGTTTCCAGATCGCGGCGCTGATCAATCGCTCCGACGTGCCGCTGCCGGACGGGCTGTCGGGTTACGGCATCAGGCGCTCCTTCGATGAGGCATTGCGCGAGGAAAAGCCCGATGTCGCCTGCATCGCCACCTATTCCGACAGCCATGCCGACTATGCGGTGAGGGCGTTCGAGGCCGGCTGCCACGTCTTCGTCGAGAAGCCGTTGGCAACGACGATGGCCGACGCCAGGCGCGTCGTCGCGGCGGCGAAGGCTAACGGCAGGAAACTGGTGATCGGCTACATCCTGCGCCATCACCCCTCCTGGATCAGGCTGATCGCCGAAGCCCGCAAGCTCGGCGGGCCCTACGTGTTCCGCATGAACCTCAACCAGCAATCCTCGGGCCACACCTGGGAGACGCACAAGCAGTTGATGCAGACGACGTCGCCGATCGTCGACTGCGGCGTGCACTATCTCGACGTCATGCTGCAGATCACCGATGCGAAGCCGATCGAGGTGCGTGGCATGGGCGTGCGGCTGTCCGACGAGGTGGCGCAGTCGATGTACAATTACGGCCATTTGCAGGTGCTGTTCGACGACGGCTCGGTCGGCTGGTACGAAGCCGGCTGGGGTCCGATGATTTCGGAAACGGCGTTCTTCGTGAAGGACGTCATCTCGCCCAATGGCTGCGTGTCGATCGTCATGAAGGAAGGTGTGAAGTCCGATGACATCGACACCCACACCAAGACCTCGACCATCCGCCTGCACAGTGCGGCGACCGGCGCGGACGGCAAGTTTCTCAACGCCGACGAGATGCTGTCGATGGAGGGCGAACCCGGCCATCAGGATCTCTGCGACCTCGAACAGGCCTTCGTGCTGAAGGCGATCCGCGAGGATCTCGATCTCACCAAACATATGGACGACGCGGTCAAATCGCTCGCCGTCTGCCTTGCAGCCGACGAGAGCGTGCGCAGTGGCACCGCCGTCAAACTCTAGAACAGGGACGAAGCCGTGGGCTCGCTGAACATCGAGAACGTGAAGAAGGCCTTTGGGCCGGTCGAGGTGCTGAAGGGCATCAACCTCGAAGTGAACGACGGCGAGTTCGTTGTCTTCGTCGGGCCGTCCGGCTGCGGCAAGTCGACCTTGCTCAGGGTCATTGCCGGGCTGGAGGACTCGACCTCGGGCCGCGTCGTCATCGATGGCGCGGACGTCTCGGCCACGCCGCCGGCCAAGCGCGGCATCGCCATGGTGTTCCAGACCTATGCGCTCTATCCGCATCTGACGGTGAAGAACAATATGGGCCTCGGCCTCAAGCAGGCCGGCACGCCCGCCCCGGAGATCGAGCGCCGCATCGGCATCGCCTCGTCGATGCTGTCGCTGGAGCCCTATCTCGAAAGGCGGCCGGCCGAACTCTCCGGCGGCCAGCGCCAGCGTGTCGCCATCGGCCGCGCCGTGGTGCGCGAACCCAAGCTCTTTCTCTTCGACGAGCCGCTTTCGAACCTCGATGCAGCACTGCGCGTCAACACGCGGCTGGAGATCGCGCAGCTGCATCGCCGGCTGAAGGCGACGATGATCTACGTCACCCACGACCAGGTCGAGGCGATGACGCTGGCCGACAAGATCGTGGTGCTCAACGCAGGGAAAATCGAGCAGATCGGTGGCCCGATGGAGCTCTACAATTCGCCGGCAAATGAGTTCGTCGCCGGCTTCATCGGCTCACCAAAGATGAATTTCGTCGACGGCGCCAGGCTCGGCGAAACCGCCAAGACCATCGGCGTGCGGCCGGAACATTTGACCGTCGATCCGAAATCCGGCGCCTGGAAGGGAACGGTGGTGCATGCCGAGCACCTCGGCGCCGACACTAATCTGTATCTCGATTGCGAGAAGGCCGGGCTGATTACGGTCAGGATTTTTGGGGTGTACGATGCAGAACCGGGAGCCACGCTCTATGCGACGCCGGATCCGGCGAAGACGTACAGGTTTGGGGCGGATGGCAAGGTGCTGAAGTAGACACACCGGCGCTCCTTTCCTCTCCCTCCGGAGGGGGGAGAGGTGGCGCCGCGAAGCGGCGACGGAGTGGGGGAAGCCGCTTCCCCCGAGCACAGTCGCCGAAAATTAGGCACGACCCAGTGAGCGCCTAGTCTCTCGCCGAGCAGTCGACCCCCACTCCGTCGAGCTTCGCTCGACACCTCTCCCCCGATCGACGGGGTAGAGGAAGGGCGCCAAGCCGTCTTCGCTCCTTCAGGAGCCCACAAGAGCAGAAGGTAAGAGCTCCTGCCTAAACGTCCGCCTTGAACGTCTGCTTCTGCTGGCCCAGGCCCTCGATGCCCAGTTCCACCACATCGCCGGCCTTCAAAAACACCGGCGGCTTCATGCCGAGCCCGACGCCGGGCGGCGTGCCGGTGGAGATGATGTCGCCGGGGTGCAGCGACATGAACTGGCTGAGATAGGAAACCAGATATTTGACGCCATAGACCATGGTCTTGGTCGAGCCGTTCTGCATCGTCTTGCCGTTGACGGTCAGCCACATTTTGAGGTTCTGCGGATCGGCTACCTCGTCCTTGGTCACCAGCCACGGGCCGGTCGGACCGAACGTGTCGCAGCTCTTGCCCTTGGTCCACTGGCCCTGCCGCTCGGCCTGGAAGGCGCGTTCGGAGACGTCGTGGGCAACGCTATAGCCGGCGACATAGTCGAGCGCGTCGGCCTCGCTGACATATTTGGCGGTTTTGCCGATGACCACGGCCAGCTCGACTTCCCAGTCGGTCTTCTCCGAGCCGCGCGGGATCAGCACGTCATCATCCGGCCCGACGATGGCCGAGCTTGCCTTCATGAAGATGATCGGCTCCGGCGGCACGGTGGCGCCGGTCTCGGCGGCGTGGTCGGAATAGTTGAGGCCGATGCAGATGAACTTGCCGGTGCCTGCAACGCAGGCGCCGAGGCGCGGGCTGCCGGAAACCGCCGGCAGCGACTTGGGATCGAGCTTGGCCAGTGCCGCCAGCGATGCCGGGTCGAGCGTCTTGCCGCCGATATCGGTGACGTGAGCGGAGAGATCACGGATCGTTCCATCCGCATCGAGCAGGCCGGGACGTTCGCTTCCCACCTCGCCATAGCGCAGCAGTTTCATCTAAATCCTTCTCCTGATTGCGGCCTCGTGGCCTTTTGCAAACTTTCCGCCAAGGCGATTGCGCCTTCAAGGAACCGGCGGACCGTACCCATCGACCTGACTAGGGACAAGCGCGATCGCCATGCGAGATAGCCGGCGCGCGGGATTTTCAGACTCTTCGATCCCCTGTCAAACGCCGGGAAAGGGCCGGATCGTCCGGCTCGCGCAAGATTTCCGCAGTCAGATCGACCAGCCGCCGTCGATATTGTAGGCCTGCCCTGACGTATAGGTGGCGCCGGCCAGATAAACGGCGAGATCCGCTATCTCCTCCGGCGTGCCGAGCCGGCCCATCGGCTGGCGGGCGATGAAGGCGGCGCGGGCGGCATCGTAGTCGCCTTGCGCGTGCATGCGGTCCTGCAGCGACGGGCTCTCGACCGTGCCGGGGCAGATGGCGTTGCAGCGTATCCCCTTGCCGACATAGTCGGCGGCGATCGCCTTGGTCAGGCCGATGACAGCGGCCTTGGTCAGGCCATAGACGAAGCGGTTGGGCACGCCCTTGGTGGAACTGGCCAGCGAGGCCATGTTGATGATCGATCCATCGCCGCGTTCCAGCATGCCGGGCAGCACGGCACGGCTGGTGCGGATCATGGCGCGAACATTGAGGTTCAGCGCGAAATCGAGATCGGCGTCCTTCATCTCCAGGATCGAGCCCGAATGGACGAAACCGGCGCAATTGAACAGCACATCGACGACACCGATCTCGGCAAAGGCGGCGTTGACGGCCTCGTCGTTGAGCACGTCCAGCTTGCGGGTCTTGATCCCCGGCGTCCTGGCGAGTTCCGCCAGTAGTGTCTCGTTGATGTCGGTGGCGTGGACGATGGCGCCAGCTTTTGCGAACGCCAATGTGCTCGCCTTGCCGATGCCTTGCGCCGCTGCCGTGACGACAACGACCTTGCCTGCCAGATCCGCCATACTGTTCTCCTCGTCCGCTGGGGATAGTCCGGGTCTACCTGCGGCTGGCCAAGGCGTCATGTGCCAGTCACGCGTGATCGTGCAGCCTGCGCCGTTGACCGTTCACTGATAAAGATGTTTTTTCTCGTTAAAGAACATCTGTCCATGCGTCAAGCCCGAACAAGATCTCGACAGCACCGGCGGGACATCAATCGCCGTAAGGCACCCAGACATTCTTGACCTCGACGGCGCGGCGCAGGAAAGCGTCGCCGGCAGCCTCGTCGGAGGCCCAGTCGAGGCTGCGGCCATTGCCGCTCCAGACGCGCTTGAGGTTGCCGATGGACTCGGCTTCGGCCTTGGCGCAGGTCTCTGCGTCGGCGAATACCCAGAGCCCGTCAACATCGTCATGCTTGGCCAGCACGCCGGCGAGTTCGGCGCTGCGGCCGGTGACAATGTTGATGGCGCCTGAGGGAATGTCGGAATATTCGATGACCTGGTAGAGATCGGTGGCCAGCAGCGGGTAGCGCTCCGACGGCACCGCAACCACGGTGTTGCCCATGGCCAGCGCCGGTGCGACCAGCGAGATCAGACCGAGCAGCGGCGAGCTGTCGGGGGCGACGATGCCGACGACGCCGACCGGTTCATGAAGCGCCAGCGTCACGGCACGCGCCGGCGGCTGGTGCACGCGGCCCTCGAACTTGTCGGCCAGACC